>JADGHC010000511.1 GCA_019689655.1 Microbispora sp. | reverse complement strand
GTCGCGTACCGATCCGCCGCGTACCGATCCGTCGCGTACCGATCCGCCGCGTACCGATCCGCCGCGTACGGCCGTCGCGGCGGATCGGCGGCGCGTCAGTAGGTCGGCAGGCTGGGGTCGACCGTCTTGATCCAGCTCAGGATGCCGCCGCCGACGTGGACGGCGTCGGAGAAGCCGGCGTTCTTCAAGATCGCGAGAGCCTCGGCCGAGCGGGCGCCCGACTTGCAGTGCAGCACGATCTTCTTGTCCTGCGGCAGCTTCTCCAGGGCCGAGCCGTTGATGAACTCGCCCTTGGGGATCAGCACGGCGCCGGGGATGTTGACGATCTCGTACTCGTTCGGCTCGCGGACGTCGATGATCATGATGTCGTCGCCCCGCCGGCGCATCTCCTCGAGCTCGGCCGCGGTGATCGTGCTGTCGGCCGCCGCCTGCTGGGCCTCGTCGGACAGCACGCCGCAGAACGCCTCGTAGTCGATCAGCTCGGTGATCGTGGGGTTCTTGCCGCACAGCGGGCACTCGGGGTCCTTGCGGACCTTGACGTCGCGGTACTTCATCTCCAGCGCGTCATAGATCATCAGGCGGCCGACGAGCGGCTCGCCGATGCCGGTGATCAGCTTGATGGCCTCGTTCACCTGGATCGAGCCGATCGACGCGCACAGCACGCCGAGCACGCCGCCCTCGGCGCAGCTCGGGACCATGCCCGGCGGCGGGGGCTCCGGGTAGAGGCAGCGGTAGCACGGGCCGTGCTCGGCCCAGAAGACGCTCGCCTGCCCGTCGAACCGGTAGATGGACCCCCACACGTACGGCTTGCCGAGCAGCACGGCCGCGTCGTTGACCATGTAGCGGGTGGCGAAGTTGTCCGTGCCGTCCACGATCAGGTCGTAGCCGGAGAAGATGTCCATCACGTTGTCGGTCGTGAGAGCGACATTGTGAATGATGACGTTGACGAGCGGGTTGATCTCGCGCACGGTCGCGGCCGCCGACTCGGCCTTCAACCGGCCCACGTCCGACTGCCCGTGGATCACCTGACGCTGCAGGTTGGACTCGTCGACGACGTCGAAGTCGACGATGCCGAGCGTGCCGACTCCGGCCGCGGCCAGGTACATCAGGGTGGGAGAGCCCAGACCGCCCGCGCCCACACACAGCACCTTGGCGTTCTTCAGGCGCTTTTGTCCCGCCATGCCGACGTCGGGGATGATCAGATGGCGCGAGTAGCGGCGCACCTCGTCAACCGTCAGCTCTGCTGCCGGTTCTACCAGCGGTGGCAACGACACAGTTCCACTCCCGTTTTCGTGCCAATGTCGCGCTCGGCTCCATGGGCCCATCACAAGCTCTTCTCACAACTTAACCGGGGTGCCCCCGCATTCCCCAATCCCCCTGTTCGATGTGGGGGCCTCCTGGCATGGGCCAGCAGACGGCGCGCCTCCCGGGCCACGACCTCGGGATACTCCATCTGCGCCACATGGCCGGCGTGCGGAATCGTGACCAGGCGCACATCGCGGAAGACCCGCCCGGCCCGGCGCGCCATGCGGGCGTGGACCAGCCGGTCGCGCAGGCCGTACACGACGAGGGTGGGCGCGCTGACCCGCTCGGCCTGCCGCCAGAGGTTGTCGGGGCCCAGGCGGAAGTACTCGCGCACGATGGCGCGGGCGCAGCCGACGATGGCCGCCCCCGTGTGCGGCAGCGCGTCCCGGCGGCGCAGCTCCTCTATCGCCTCGCGCAGCCGCTCGGGGTGGACGCGCCCCGCGTCGGCGTAGCACATGCTGAGCGTCGCCAGGACGCGCCGCTCGGGCGGCAACGCGCTGAGCCAGCGGACGGCCAGCTCGCCCAGGCGCGGAGCGGCGGACACGGCGATGCGCGCCGGGCCGTACCTCGGCAGCAGGTCGGGCAGCGCCGGCGAGACGAGCGTCAACGACCTGACGAGATCGGGCCGGGTGGCCGCGACCCGCACCGAGATCGCGCCGCCCATGGAATTGCCGAAAAGGTGGACGGGCCCCTCACCCAGGGTTTCGATGAGCCGGACCACCACTCCGGCGTGGGCGTGGACCGAATAGTCGCCGTCCGCGGGCTCCGGGGAGTAACCGGCGCCCGGCAGATCGACGGCGACTCCCCGCACCTCGTCGGCGAGCTCGCCCATCAGGTCGGTCCAGTTGGTCGCCGACCCCGCCAGGCCGTGCACGTACACGGCGGTCTCGGGCGGCCCTTCGGGGGTCGTCCGCACATGGACCCGCGCGCCCCCCACGTCGATGAACCGGCCCGGCCACGGTGGAATCGGCTCGACACCCACGCGTCCTCCCCTGTTCGCCTCGTGGTTTCTCGACACTAACCCGGCTCGTACGCGCTTCTGCGGGTCGCTCCCACCGCTCCCGGTACGCGGCCTCGATCTGGTTTCGCCCCGAATCGGGGAGCGCGACATACGGTCGATATCCCCCCTATTCGGACATTTCGAAATGCGGATATGAATGACAATCCGGACCAAAGCGATCCTTTCGGTGCCAACGATGCCAATAAAGCGATAAGTGAATGGCAAAAGCCCCCGATCGCCGTTTGTCGCTCGGACGGCGAGGAAAACAAGACAATGCAGGGATGATCCGCCAAGGGTCATCAGTAAGGGCATTTTCCGAACTACTTGGAAAACGCCGGAGTGTCGGGGCAACAATCCTTCAAGGAGGACATGAAATGCCCAAGTTCAACAACCTGGTCGGGATCCTCGCGATCAGCGCCGCGCTCACGGGTGGTGCCGTCACCCTGGGTACCGCTGTCGCGGCCACCAGCGCGAACGCGGCCACCGTGATGGGCGGCTACGTGGGCGGCGGTTACCCCTCCAACGTGAACTACAACCGCAACAGGCAGGGCCAGAAGCACAAGGCCAAGAACAAGAACAAGAATAAGAACAAGAACAAGACGAAGCAGTGGCAGCACGAGCGGCAGAACCAGGGCCAGCACCAGTTCCTGCTGCGTGACTTCACGCTCGTTCTGACGCCGTTCCAGAAGACCGACTCCGACTCGCGGGCGCTGCCGTACAACTGGCAGTACGGAAGCACGCAGGCTTACCCGTACACCCGTACGAACACCTACAGCGACCAGTTCAACAACCCGCGTCAGGACCAGGACGCCGACGCCAAGCCGCGGACGAACACGGCGACCGAGATCAACCCGGACGTCACCGAGAAGGACGTCGACGCGAACATCGACGTGGACAGGAACCAGCGGAAGTTCCACCACGACGACGTGCCGTTCATCGCTCGCTGACGCGTCACCGCGCGAGCGGCCTTGGTGAACGTCCCGGCCACGGCGGGTGACGCCACAGCCGGCGGCCCCCCGTACTCGTGACCGGCGGCTTCACCAAGCCGGCACCCGGGAGCGGCGGACACATCAGTTCGCCGCTCCACCCGCCCGATCGGGCAGTTGAAAGAGCACAGCACCGGCGGCGCGTCCGAGGAGAGGACCGCCGGTGCCAGGCGAACGCAATGCGCCGCGCGAAGACGACGGCGCCACTCACAACCACCCACCCTGGTCCCGCATGGGGCCGGGCCGGGGTCGCGATATTCAAAGGAGAAACACCCAAATGTCAGCGTTGAAGAACACCGCCGGGCTTCTCGCCCTGGGCACCGCGCTGAGCGGGGCGGCCATCGTGCTCGGCGGGGCCACCGTCGGCACGGCCGGCGCGACGACCGTCATGGGCGGGTACATTCCCGCTCCGTCCGCCGGTGTCCGCTACTACCCCCGGAACTACAACGTCAACACCAACCGGCAGAAGCAGAAGCACAAGGCGGCGAACCGCAACAAGAACAAGAACAAGAACAAGAACCACCAGTGGCAGCACATCCGGCAGTCGGAGAACCAGGACCAGTTCCTGCTGCGTGACTTCACGCTCGTTCTCACGCCGTTCCAGAAGTCGTCGAACGGCTCCGCGGCGGTGCCGTGGAACGCCCAGTGGTCGCAGAACTCCACGATTCCGTACACGAACACCAGCGACTGGAACCAGCTGCACAACCGGCCCTGGCAGGACCAGGACTCGCAGGCCGACCCGCGTACGAACACGGCCACCCAGGTCAACCCGCAGGTCAAGGACAAGGACGTCGACATCGACGCCAACATCGACCAGAACGGCAGGAGGAGGCCCCACCCGACTCCGACTTCGACAACGTTCATTCCGTGATCTGGGAATCGGCCGCCTAGCCGGGATGACCGGCCACGCGGAACCCCGGGCCGCCGGCCCGGGCGCAGGATGAACGTGCCCGTGCTCGCCGGAGCGTGGATCTCCACCTCCGTGAGCACGGGCACTTCCGCTACCCGGGCCCGCGCCCTCCGTGATCCGCCCGCTATACGGGCCCGCAGCCCTCCCAAAACGCTCCTACGTGACCGAGTGAGGCACCCTGGCGCCGCGCACCGGAGCCCTTCCTACGGATGAGGCGGTCTCGCGCAGCTCACCAACGCCCTTCTCCATAAAGCTGCCGCCACCGCTCCCCGCGGCCTTCCCATGTGCGTGCTCCCCGGGCGTCTCGCGGTCGCCTGGAGGGCCATCGGCGAAGGCCGGCCCCGCCCGGCGCGTCCCCTCCCCATGTCCGCCACGGT
>JADGHC010000510.1 GCA_019689655.1 Microbispora sp. | reverse complement strand
GCCGCCGCCGAACACCGCCACGGCGTCCGGCCCGTGCGCGGCCCTGACGGCCTCGATCCGGGCGGCGACGTAGTCGAGCGCCTCGTCCCAGCTCACCGGATCGCCGTGCAGCAACGGCGTGGTGAGCCGCTCGGGCGAGGTCAGCAGTTCGGCCGCCGTCCAGCCCTTCTGGCACAGCCCGCCCGCGTTGGCCGGGATGTCCTCTCGCGGGGTGATCTCCCCCTTCGCGACGTACATGCCGCACTGCAGGGCGCAGTACGGGCAGTGCGTGGCCGAGCCCACGGTCGTGTCCGCGGCGTCCTGTGACATCACAGGCCCGGAGGCGTGCAGTGAGATCGGCATGGAACCGATGGTCCTTACAGGCGGTTTCACCGCTGGGTCCCTTCTGTTACCGCTGTGCTACAAGCCGCCAACCGAGCTAACTTCGGTGAGCGCGGTTGGTGAGAGACCCCGTCGTCTCGCGAGCTCACTTGTGCGTTCGCCGCTTGTGCGGCGCCGGCCGGAAAAAGGCGGGCGCCGCGCGGGCGCCCGCGAGCGTGCGGCGGGCTCAGACCCGGGCCGCCGCCAGGCTCGGCGCGGCCTTCGCGCCGAAGGTCCGCAGGTAGCAGAACCAGGTCAGGGCGAAGCAGACCGCGTAGAAGGCGGCGAAGGCCGCCAGCGCCGCCCCCGCGCCGCCGGTGGCGGCGATGGAGCTGCCGAAGGCGCGGTTGATGAAGAAGCCGCCGAAGGCGCCGATCGCGGAGATGAACCCGATGGCCGCCGAGGCGTCGCGCTTGCCGGTCGCCAGCGCCTTTTCGTACTCCGGGGTGCCGGGCTCGGCACCGGCGACCGCCTTCGCCCGGAAGATGGCCGGGATCATCCGGTACGTGGAGCCGTTGCCGGCGCCCGAGGTGCCGATCAGCAGCATGAAGGCGGCGAAGAACAGCACGAAGTCGTGCGCGGCCATGGCCCGCCAGACGAGCAGGACCGAGGCGATCATCGCGGCGAAGTTCCACAACGTCACCGAGGCCCCGCCGAGACGGTCCGCCAGCCAGCCGCCGGCGGGCCGGGCGAGCGAGCCGACCAGCGGGCCTAGGAACGCCAGCGAGGTCAGCGCGGCGTGCTCGGGGAACTGCGACGTGATCAGCAGCGGGAACGCGGTCGAGTAGCCGATGAACGAGCCGAACGTGCCGATGTAGAGGACCGACATGATCCACGTCTGCGCCCGGCCGGCCGCCTTGGCCATCTGCCTCGGCTCGGCCTTGGCGGAGGTGAGGTTGTCCATGCAGAAGTACGCCCCCGCGGCGGCGGCCAGGATGAACGGCACCCAGAACAGCCCGGCGGCGGCCAGCCCGAACCCCGTGATGACCAGCGGCATCAGCAGCTGCACCGAGCTGACGCCGATGTTGCCGCCGGCGGCGTTCAGGCCGAGGGCGGCGCCCTGCTTGCTCTGGGGGTAGAAGTAGGTGATGTTGGCCATGCTGGAGGCGAAGTTGCCGCCGCCGAGCCCGGCCGTCGCCGCGATCACCAGGAAGGCCCAGTAGGGCGTGCCGGGGTCGTTCACCGCCACCGCGAGCAGGACGGCGGGCACGAGCAGCAGCAGCGCGCTGACCACCGTCCAGTTCCGGCCGCCGAACCGGGCGGGCGCGAAGGTGTAGGGGATGCGCAGCGCGGAGCCCACGAGGTTGGGCAGCGAGACGATCCAGAAGAGCTGGTCGGTGCTGAACTTGTAGGAGCCGAGCTTGACGGAGACGATGCTCCACACGGTCCACAGCGTGAATCCCAGGTGCTCGGCCAGGATCGAGAACACCAGGTTCCGCCGGGCCACCCTCTTGCCGGTGCTCTCCCAGAAGACCGGATCGTCCGGTCGCCAGTCGCCGATCCAGCGGCCTTTCCCCGGTGCCGCCGCCTGCGTCGCCGTCATCGCTCCTCCTGCGTCCTTGTCGGCTGGGGCCGGTAACAGAAGCTAGGAAGAACGCGTTACGCACTTTGACCATGCGTGACCGTGCGGCCGTTACATGTGCCGCACCCGCGAAACATGCAATCCACAGGCATAACGCACGCAACATCGAAGTAACACGGGCCCGGCTTCCCGCGTGGCCGGGTTTCGCCCGCGTTTCATCGCCCCGCCCATACCCGGCGGCCTTTCGTCACGCGAGGTCGGCGTACGCGACCGGAATTCACCCGGAAGCGATCGGGAGTTCCGCAAATGCCAGAGCATGTCTGGACATTCCCGCGATCCCGGTATCGCTATTTCCCGGCCCGGCCGCGGCTTTTCCCTCCGGGGAATGGCACGGACATTTCGGTTGACATGTGACCGGTTTTCCGTCCGCAGGAATATCCGCGGCGGCGAAAGGGGATATCGATGCCGCCTCCCGCCTGACCAGGGCCCCCGAGGGCCCGCGCGCACCCGGGGGAGGACGGATGACAGCGGTCTCGCGCCGCGTGTTTCTTTCGACAGGGTTCCTCTGGACGGCCTGCCTGCCCGCGGCGATCATGACCGCGGAGGGCCTGGCCGTCGCCGCGGCCGCGCCCGCCCGGGCCGGCGGCCGGCCGCGGCGGCCGCGCGTGTACACCCGGTCCGAGTGGAAGGCCGATCCGCCCAAGAGCAAGGCCGAGGTGCTCGACCGGGCGCCCGACAAGCTCGTCGTCCATCACACGGCGACGTCGAACACGGGCCCGACCGACCTCGACGCGGCCTTCCGGCTGTCCCGGACGATCCAGCGCTACCACATGAAGCACAACGGCTGGGCGGACATCGGCGAGCAGTTCACCGTCAGCCGGGGCGGATACATCATGGAGGGCCGCAACCGCTCGCTGCCGGCCGTCGAGGCGGGCAAGCACGTGATGGGCGCGCAGGCGGCCAACCACAACGACCACACGCTGGGCATCGAGACCGAGGGGACCTACACCTCCGTCCTGCCCCCGGCCCGCCAGCTGAACGCGCTGACCACCCTGCTGGCCTGGCTGTGCGACGTGTACGACCTCGACCCGCACGAAGCGATCATCGGCCATCGCGACCTCAACCGGACGGCGTGCCCGGGCGACCGCCTCTACGCCTACCTGCCGAAGTTGCGGGACGACGTCGCGCGCCGTCTCGGCGACCGCGGCTCCGGCCGGGACGAGCCCCCGCCGCCGCGGCTCGCGCTGTCCGCCGGTTCGTACGGGGACACCCCGCTCATCGGCGACCTGCCGTACGAACACGGCCCGGCGGTGGGGCCGCACGACCTCACGAGGCGCGACCACGCCTGACGCCGCCCGCGTCGCCGAGCAGGCGACGTCGTCACCTCACCGTGAAGACCACTCCCTGGCTCGCCCGCTTCGCGAGGCCCGAAGCCGTCGTCCGCGGCTCCGCCATGGTCTCCTTCTCCCGCCGTGCGACGCGCCCATCCGGTGGATCCACGCTCGGGACGGGCGGTGCCGGCCGTCCGGCAGGACGCGCCGGCGCCCGGGGCGGGACTGCGGCCGGGACCTGCCCGAGAACCCCACGTCAGCCGGCGGGGCCGGCCTCCTCGAAGCTCGCCGGGAAGCGCTCCCGGCGCCCATGGGAGCCCGGAACAGCACGACGGTCATGGGCGACCCTTCGAAGGGCCGCCCATGACCGCGTTGCGCTTCGCCGCCTGTTCGCCCCGCGGCTTACGCCGGGGCTTACTCGGTGGCCCGGCGACGCCGCCCGGGCAGCAGGCCGCATCCGAGAGCGACCGCCAGCAGGCCCGCGCCCGCCGCGGCCAGTCCCACAGGCGCGCCGGTGAACGGCAGCTGCGGACCGCCGGGGCCTTCGGGAGCGGCGGCCGCCACCGGCGAAGCCTGCTCCTCCCAGAAGTCCTCGTCGGGCTCGGACTCGGACGTCGTCTCCGGCTCGTCCTCGGACTCCTCTTCGAGGCTCTCCTCTGGCTCCTTCTCGGGCAGATACTCGGACTCCTCGGAGGGCATCTCCTCGGACGTGATCGGCCCTGTGGGAGAGGCGTCGGCCTGCTGCACGGCATTCTGCACGGGAGCGATCGGGCCGCCGCCACCCGTGCCGGCGGCAGGCGCCACCATGGGCTGGGCCTGGCCGTCGTTGTTCTGGGTGTCGTTATAGGTGTAGGTCTGGGGCCAGTTGCTCCACGACCAGTTCGTCGGCTGGCCCCAGAAGTTGTTGTTGTTGTTGCCGGTCTCCACCAGATCCGGCTGCGCGACCTGCCGTGTCGCGGCCACGGGCTCGGTCTCCACGACCGGCTCGGCGTCGTCCTCGGTCACTACGTCCGCGGTGTCCTTCGCGTCCTTCACGCCCTTCGCGTCCTTCGCGTCCGCGTCGACCCCGGCGTCCTCGGCGTCGTCGTCGAAGAGCGCGTCGTCCGCGATCGTGCCGTCCGCCAGGAGGCCGTCGTACCCCGCCGGGCCGTCCCCGGCCGCCAGGGGCAGCGCGTCGGGGGACGCCAAGGTCTGCGCGCCGGCCTCAGCCGGCTCGGCGGCAGCTACCGCCTTGGCGTTCGTCGCGTTCTGAGCGTTCGTCGCGTTCTGAGCGTCCGCCGCGACCGGCACCGCATCCGGCTGCGGCCCCTGGACGGCCGCATCGGCCTGCGCACCGGTCTCAGCCGGGACAGCGGCCGGGAGCGTCTTGACATCCGTCGC
>JADGHC010000509.1 GCA_019689655.1 Microbispora sp. | reverse complement strand
ACCCCACCCCCACCCCCCCCCACCCACCCACGCCACCCCCCCCCGGACCCCCGCCGCGCCCGCCCCCGGGCCTCGGCGTGCAGTCGGCGGCCCTCGGCCGGGTCCTTTCCGACCCCACGCTGAAGGCGAACGCCGACAACCCGACCAGCACCCGCCTCTGGTACACCTCGATCAACGGCAACGTCCCGCCGCTCGACAACATCGAGTGCCGCAGGGCCGTCGAGTACGCCGCGGACAAGGTGGCCCTCCAGACCGCCTGGGGCGGCGAGTTCGCCGGCGGCCAGATCGCGACCAGCCTGCTGCCGCCGGCGATTCCCGGCCACGAGGACTTCAACCTCTACCCGCCGGGCCCCGACAACAAGGGCGACCTGGCCAAGGCCAAGGAGGCGCTGGCCGCCTGCGGCCACCCCGACGGCTTCGAGACCAACATCGCCTACCGCGCCGAGCGGGACAAGGAGAAGGCGGCCGCCGAGGCGCTGCAGCAGGCGCTCGGCCGGGTCGGCATCAAGCTCACGCTCAAGCCGTACCCGCAGGCCGACTACTTCGCGCTGTACGCCGGCAAGCCGGGCTACGCCAAGGAGAACAAGCTCGGCCTGGCCATGAACGGCTGGCAGTCCGACTGGCCCGACGGCTTCGGCTTCCTGCAGCAGATCGTCGACAGCCGCGTCATCCGTGACACCGGCGGCTCCTCCAACATCAGCGTCCGCGACCCCGAGGTCGACAAGCTCATCGACCAGGCGATGAAGGAGACCGACACCGCGGCCCGCAACGCGATCTGGACCCAGATCGACAAGAAGGTCATGGAGGACGCCTTCATCCTGCCGAACGTGTGGACGAAGACCCTGCTCGTGCGGAGCAAGAACGCGACGAACATCTTCGTCAACGACGCGTACGGCATGTACGACTACCTCGGCATGGGCGTCAAGTAGGCGTCCGCCGAGACCAGACAGATCCGATAGACGCGTGTACGCGGCAAGGGGGCCGGTCCCACCGGTCCGGCCCCCGGAGCCGGGGGGACTGTGGTCACATACATCATCCGGCGGCTGATCTGGGCGGTGGTGATGCTCACCATCGTGAGCATCATCACGTTCGCCATCTTCTTCCTGGTGCCCCGCTTGGCGGGTGCCACCCCGGAGAGCCTGGCCGCGCGTTACGTGGGGCGCACCGCCTCGGCGGAAGAGGTCAAGATCGCGGCTGAAAAGCTCGGCTTCAACGATCCACTGATCGTGCAGTACGGGCGGTTCGCCAAGGGCATCGTCGCCGGCGCCGACTACAACTACGGCCCCGGCGTGGAGCACTGCCCGGCGCCCTGCTTCGGATACTCCTTCCTCACCCGGCTCCCGGTCTGGCCGGACCTGCTGGACCGGCTGCCCGTGACGATGTCGCTCGCCATCGGAGCCGCCGTCATCTGGGTGCTGTCGGGTGTCTCGGTCGGCGTGCTGTCGGCGCTGAAACGCGGCAGCCTGTTCGACCGCGCCGCGATGGGCGTCGCCCTGGCCGGTGTGTCACTGCCGATCTTCTTCACCGGCATCGTGTCGCTCGTCATCTTCAGCTACGGCCATCCGTTCCACATCACCGCTCCGGGCGGCAGCTACACGCCGTTCGACGAGAACCCGCTCATGTGGGCGTACAACCTGATCCTCCCGTGGATCACGCTGGCCTTCCTGTACGCGGCCGGATACGCGCGGCTCACCCGGGCGGGGATGCTGGAGACGATGAACGAGGACTACATCCGCACCGCCCGGGCCAAGGGCCTGGCCGAGCGGGTGGTCGTGCTCAAGCACGGCCTGCGCGGCGCGCTGACGCCTATCCTCACAATCTTCGGTCTCGACGTCGGCCTGCTGCTCGGCGGAGCCGTGCTCACCGAGAGCACCTACTCGCTGCCCGGCATCGGCAAGTACGCGATCGACGCCATCACCAACCAGGACCTGCCGAAGGTCATGGGCGCGACGCTCGTCGCCGCGTTCTTCGTGGTCGTCGCGAACCTGATCGTCGACCTCCTGTACGCCGTCGTGGACCCGAGGGTGAGGCTGGGATGAGCTTCCTGGAAGTGAAGGACCTGCGGATCCACTTCCCGACCGACGACGGCCTGGTCAAGTCCGTCGACGGGCTGTCGTTCTCGCTGGAGCGGGGCAAGACGCTCGGCATCGTGGGGGAGTCCGGCTCCGGCAAGAGCGTGACCAGCCTCGGCATCCTCGGCCTGCACAAGGGCGGGCGCGCCCGCATCTCCGGCGAGATCTGGCTGGACGGCGAGGAGCTCGTCGGCGCGAGCGCGGAACACGTGCGGACGCTGCGCGGCAAGAAGATGGCGATGATCTTCCAGGATCCGCTGTCGGCGATGCACCCGTTCTACACGGTCGGCGATCAG
Organism: Microbispora sp.; assembly: GCA_019689655.1. GTDB lineage: Bacteria > Actinomycetota > Actinomycetes > Streptosporangiales > Streptosporangiaceae > Microbispora. The sequence goes on along the minus strand of JADGHC010000509.1, from coordinate 2,247 downwards.
ATCATCGAGGCGTACCGCATCCACAACGACGTCAGCAAGAAGGTCGCGCGCAAGCACGCGATCGACATGCTCGGCCGGGTGGGCATCCCGCAGCCGGACCGCCGCGTGGACAACTACCCGCACGAGTTCTCCGGCGGCATGCGGCAGCGCGCCATGATCGCGATGGCGCTGTGCTGCGACCCGGAGCTGCTCATCGCCGACGAGCCGACCACCGCGCTCGACGTGACCGTGCAGGCCCAGATCCTCGACCTGATGCGCGACCTGCAGCGCGACTTCAACGCCGCGCTGATCATCATTACGCACGACCTCGGGGTCGTCGCCGAGCTGTCCGACGACATCCTCGTGATGTACGCCGGCAAGTGCGTGGAGTACGGCACGGCCGAGGACATCTTCGAGCGGCCCGAGCACCCCTACACGTGGGGCCTGCTCGGCTCGATGCCGCGCCTGGACCGCGAGCCGACCGAACGGCTGATGCCGATCAAGGGCTCGCCGCCCTCACTGATCAACGTGCCGTCCGGCTGCGCCTTCCACCCGCGCTGCATGTTCGAGGAGCGTACGGGCGGGCGGTCCAAGACGGAGGTCCCCGAGCTGCTGGAGACCGAGGGCGGCCACCTCGTGCGCTGCCACCTGCCGCGTGAGCGGCGGCGCGCCATCTGGGAGAACGAGATCAAGCCGAACCTGGAGGCTTCGTGAACGAGGAGCCCTTGCTGTCCGTACAGGGGCTGGAGAAGCACTTCCCGGTCACGAAGGGCCTGCTCAAGCGGCAGGTCGGCGCGGTCAGGGCCGTCGACGGCATCACCTTCGACGTGAAGAAGGGCGAGACCCTCGGCCTGGTCGGCGAGTCGGGATGCGGCAAGACCACCACCGGACGTCTGGTGACCCGGCTGATCGAGCCGACCGGCGGCAAGATCGTCTTCGAGGGCACCGACATCACGCACATGTCCCAGGGGCGGCTGCGCCCGCTCCGCCGGGACATGCAGATGATCTTCCAGGACCCCTACAGCTCGCTCAACCCCCGGCACACGGTCGGCGCCATCGTGGGCGCGCCGTTCCGGATCCAGGGCATCAAGACCGAGCAGGGCACCAAGAAGGCGGTCCAGGAGATCCTCGAACTGGTCGGCCTCAACCCCGAGCACTACAACCGCTACCCGCACGAGTTCTCCGGCGGTCAGCGGCAGCGCATCGGCATCGCCAGGACGCTCGCGCTCAAGCCCAAGCTGATCATCGCGGACGAGCCGGTGTCCGCGCTCGACGTGTCGATCCAGGCGCAGGTCGTCAACCTGCTGGAGGACCTGCAGCGCGAGCTCGACCTCACGTACGTGGTGATCGCGCACGACCTGTCGGTGGTGCGGCACATCAGCGACCGCGTGGCGGTGATGTACCTCGGCAAGATCGTCGAGATCGCCGATCGCAAGGGCCTGTACGACACGCCGATGCACCCGTACACCAACGCGCTGCTGTCGGCGGTCCCGATCCCCGACCCGAAGCGGCGCAAGGAGCGGGAGCGGATCCGGCTGCAGGGCGACGTGCCCTCCCCGCTCAACCCGCCGCCCGCCTGCCGGTTCCACACCCGCTGCTGGAAGGCGCAGGACATCTGCAAGCAGGTCGAGCCGCCGCTGACGACGCTCGCTCCCGGCCACCAGGTGGCCTGCCACTTCCCCGAGAACGCCCCGGCGGCGCCGGGAGACGAGGTCCGGGGAGAGGCGGCGGCGAGCCCCGCGTCCGGGGGCTGAATCCGGGGCGTGCGGCCCGGAGACACGCTCCGCGGCGGACCGTCCCGGGCGCGTCCGGGCCGTGCGGTGGGGGGCACATGCTTCGCGGCGGGCCGTCCCGCGTTCCCGGGGTGAATCCGGGGCGTGCGGCCCGGAGACACGCTCCGCGGCGGACCATTCCGGGCGTGCTTCCGAAGCGTGCGGCGGGCCCGCATCCCGGGTGAATCCGGGCGTACGATCGGCGGACGCCGCCCGGACGTCCGGCGGCGCGGCGCGGCGCGGCGAATAGTCCACCCGCTCGCGGTCGCTCGGCCGTCCACGTCGCTCATTTGCGCATGCCGCGTTTCGCGTGCCGTCCTGCCGGGGTTTCCCCGGCGGGGCGGGACGTCGTCGTTTATGCCGCGGTGTGGCCCGCCCGGCGGCCCGGCCCGGCCTGGCCCCGCCGGGCTGCCCGGGGCCCGCCGTGGCGTGCGGTGACGTGGCGGCGGCACTGGGGCGCCGCTACGACGCGGTCTACTCGGTGTTCGGCTGGATG
>JADGHC010000508.1 GCA_019689655.1 Microbispora sp. | reverse complement strand
CCTAGTCGTAGGCTGCACGAGCACGGTGCCCGGTTTGCGCCTGAGCTTGGCCGCGTCACCGATCTGGAACTCGACATGATCGGCGGAAAAGCTGTTGTCTTGCGTCCAGCCGTACGCCACATAGGTGATGGCCGGGTTCAATGAGGGGATCTGTCCCCTGGCCTGCCAGCCGTTCCCGGGAGCGTCGAGCCGGAAGGACGCCGTCTCACCGGTCACGCACCCGGGGGAGCCTGATAGGAGACGTCCTCGATGGCGGGATTGGGCGGCTCGCTCGCGTCGGGGCCGTACGTCTCGGGAGTGGAATCCTCGAAGGCGATCAACCCGACCACGAGCAGACCCGCAAGCCGCCTCATGCGGCCACGGTAGATCGTTCCACGGCCGGACCCGAGGGCCGCGGGTGTTTCGTGATCAGAATGCGACGACGCCGTCGCGGGCTCCGAGCACGCGCTCGGCGACCTTGTCCCACTTCTCGCTGTGGCCGGGAACGGCGAGAATCCGCCGCATCAGGTCTTCGTCCCCGTGGTAGGCGCGGAACGCCTCACCGATCGTCACGCCGTCCGATGGCCGGTAGAGCACCTCGATCTCGTCGCCGGCGCCGAGCTCGCCCCGCTCGACCACCCGGAAGTACGCCCCGGGACGACCGGCCTCGGTGAAGCGCTTCACCCAGCCGTGCTCGTCCAGCCAGTTGCGGAACACCACGCACGGAATGCGGGGATAGGTGACCTCGAGGACGGCCGTACCCACGCGCCATCGCTCGCCCAGGTACGCACCGGTCAGGTCGGCCCCGGACGTCGTAAGGTTCTCCCCGAACCGGCCGTCGCGCAGGACCCGGCCCAGGCGGGGCTCCCACCAGTCGAGGTCCTCCCGGGCGTAGGCGTACACCGCCTGATCCGGGTGGCCGTGGTTTTCGACGTCGGCGCGCTCGTCGCCCGCCAGGCCGTTGTCGTGCACGGCGACCCGGCCCTCGGCCTTCCGCTTGTCGATCGCCGTACGCTTCAGGTTTCCGGCCCACTCGGCATCCACGGCCCGGCCCACGTTCACGGAGAGGACACGCATACCGAAACATTAACGTGTCATCACGTTTCCCCGCGATCTTATTAAGTTGTTCTCAATCCGGACGGCTCTACTTCTTGTTCTTGTCCGTGGTCTCGGACGAGAGGGCGGCGACGAAGGCCTCCTGCGGCACCTCCACCCGGCCGACCATCTTCATCCGCTTCTTGCCTTCCTTCTGCTTCTCCAGCAGCTTGCGCTTACGGGTGATGTCACCGCCGTAGCACTTGGCGAGAACGTCCTTGCGCATCGCGCGGATGTTCTCGCGGGCGATGACGCGGGAGCCGATCGCGGCCTGGATGGGCACCTCGAACTGCTGCCTCGGAATCAGCTCCTTGAGCTTCTTGGCCATCTCCACCCCGTAGGCGTACGCCTTGTCGCGGTGGACGATCGCGCTGAACGCGTCCACGGTCTCGCCCTGCAGCAGGATGTCCACCTTGACGAGGTCGGCCTCCTGCTCGCCCGACGGCTCGTAGTCGAGCGAGGCGTACCCGCGCGTCTTCGACTTGAGCTGGTCGAAGAAGTCGAAAATGATCTCGCCGAGCGGGAGCGTGTAGCGGATCTCGACCCGGTCCTCGGACAGGTAGTCCATGCCCTGGAGCGTGCCGCGGCGGCCCTGGCACAGCTCCATGATCGCGCCGATGAACTCGGCCGGCGCGAGCACCGTGGCCTTGACCACCGGCTCGAAGACCTTGCCGACCTTGCCCGCCGGGAACTCCGAGGGGTTGGTGACGACGTGTTCCTTGCCGTCCTCCATGACCACCCGGTAGATGACGTTGGGCGAGGTCGAGATCAGCGACAGGTTGAACTCGCGCTCCAGCCGCTCCCGGACGATCTCCATGTGCAGCAGGCCCAGGAAGCCGCAGCGGAAGCCGAAGCCGAGCGCCGCCGACGTCTCCGGCTCGTACACGAGGGCGGCGTCGTTCAGCCGCAGCTTGTCGAGGGCGTCGCGCAGCTCGGGGTAGTCGTCGCCGTCGATCGGATAGAGCCCCGAGTAGACCATCGGCTTGGGGTGCTCGTATCCGCCCAGGGCCTCCTCGGCGGGCTTGGCCGCGTTGGTGACCGTGTCACCGACCCGGGACTGGCGCACGTCCTTCACGCCGGTGATCAGGTAGCCCACCTCGCCCACGCCGAGCCCCTGCTCGGACGGCATCGGCTCCGGCGAGATGACGCCGATCTCCAGCAGCTCGTGCTGGGCACCCGTGGACATCATCAGCACGCGCTCACGCTTGGACAGATGCCCGTCCACCACTCTGACGTACGTCACGACGCCCCGGTAGGTGTCGTACACCGAGTCGAAGATCAGCGCCCGGGCGGGCACGTCGGGGTCGCCGACGGGCGCCGGGACGTGCTCCACGACGTGGTCGAGCAGCTCCTTGACCCCCTCACCGGTCTTGCCGGACACGCGCAGCACGTCGCCGGGGTCGCAGCCGATCAAGCCCGCGAGCTCCTCGGCGTACTTGTCGGGCTGCGCGGCGGGCAGGTCGATCTTGTTGAGCACCGGGATGATGTGGAGGTCGGCGTTCATCGCCAGGTAGAGGTTGGCCAGCGTCTGCGCCTCGATGCCCTGCGCGGCGTCCACGAGCAGGATCGCGCCCTCGCACGCCTCGAGCGACCGGGACACCTCGTAGGTGAAGTCCACGTGGCCCGGCGTGTCGATCATGTTGAGGACGTGGCCGTTCCACGGGAGCCGCACGGCCTGCGACTTGATGGTGATGCCCCGCTCCCGCTCGATGTCCATGCGGTCGAGGTACTGCGCGCGCATCGACCTGTCGTCCACCACGCCGGTGAGCTGCAACATGCGGTCGGCGAGGGTCGACTTGCCGTGGTCAATGTGCGCGATGATGCAGAAGTTGCGGATCAACGCGGGATCGGTCTGGCCAGGCTGAGTGCGCACCGGGGTCCGTTTCGACAAGGTGGTCAAACAAGGTTGGGCTGCTGGTCGATCGGGCCGCCCTCGTCTCGCGCTCGGCGGGCCCTCACGAGGCTGGCGGACCAGCCACCCTCCATGGTGGCATGTCCGGGTGCTTGCCTTGACCACCAGACGAGTTGTTCGATTAGTCGCCGTCGTCGCGGCCGTACCGCTGGTGCTGGGCCTCGCGGCCGCCGCCGCGCTGTTCCTGGAGTACGCCGGGACGCCCGCCGCCTGGACCGGGACGACCGGCCATGACGCGCTGTGGATGGGCCACGCCTGGGTGGACGGCCGCCGCACCGAGGCCGACGTGCGGGCCCTCGCCGTACGGCTGCGCGCGAGCGGCATCAGGGACGTGTACGTCCACAGCGGGCCGTTCAAGTACGACGGGACCTTGCCGCCCGACCGCTACGCCAACGCCGGAAATTTCCTGAAATGGTGGCGGAAGAACGTACCGGATGTCCGGGTGTCGGCCTGGCTCGGCCAGACCGTCAACGACAACGGCAAGCCGCACCTGAGCCTGGCCGATCCGGCGACGCGGGCCCGCGTCGTGGCGGGCGCCCGCGACCTGGTCGCTCTCGGGTTCGACGGGATCCACTACGACTTCGAACCGGTCTCCGACGGTGACGCGCCCTTCCTCGGCGTGCTGCGGGAGACGCGGGCGGCCATCGGCGACCGGCTGCTCTCGGTCGCCACCCAGCAGATCGAGCCGCTGCCCGGCCTGCGCGGCCCCACGGCCCTGGCGATCGGCCACGACAAGTACTGGACGCCGGACTACTTCCGCCAGGTGGCGAACCTCACCGACCAGGTGGCGATCATGACGTACGACTCGTGGACGCCGCTGAACTCCCTCTACGGCGGCTACGTCGCCCGGCAGGCCGCGCTCGCCCTCGACCTGGTGCCCGAGAACAAGACCCTGCTCATCGGGGCTCCGGCCTACCACGACCACGGTGTCTGGTACGGCGACTATGCCGAGAGCGTCGAGGCCGCCGCCGAGGGCGCCCGGCTCGCGCTCGGCGACCACGGGCCGCGCACCGAGTTCGGCCTGGCCCTGTACGTCGACTTCGCGGCGACGGAGCAGGACTGGCGGGAGTACGAGCGGGCCTGGGTGCGCGGCGGCGCCAAGGGCGGCGCGGCATCGCCGGGCGGGCGGGCCGATGTGCGGATCGCGGCGGCCGCACCGCGATACCATGAGCGGGGCGGCCCGTCGTCGTGAATTTGAGCGGCGACTCGGGCTGTTGGTATCCTGTCCAACTGCGTGTGGCGCGCCCTCTCACCAGCCCGCGCGCCCCATCCGACCAAGACTTAAACACTGAGGCTTCTTCGTGGCGAACATCAAGTCCCAGATCAAGCGCAACCGGCAGAACGAGAAGCGCCGGCTGCGTAACAAGGCCGTCAAGTCGTCCCTGAAGACCGCGATCCGCAAGTTCCGCGAGGCCGCCGACCAGGGCAACGTCGAGGAGGCCCTCGTCGCGCTCAAGGCCGCGTCCCGGCAGCTCGACAAGGCAGTCAGCAAGGGCGTCATTCACAAGAACCAGGCCGCCAACCGGAAGTCGGCGATCGCCAAGCGCGCCGCGGCCCTGCAGGCCGTCGGCAAGTAGCTCAGGCCGAGCGTACGCCGCGTCTCCCGTCCGGCGGGAGATGCGGCGTTTTCGCG
>JADGHC010000507.1 GCA_019689655.1 Microbispora sp. | reverse complement strand
GTGAGCTCCAGCGTCTTGTTCTCCTCGGGGCCGGCGATGGCCCGGTTGCCGAGGATCGCGGCGCACATGGTGAACAGCAACGGGCCGAGGAGCTGATAGGCGACCGCCTGCAGGTAGCCGCGCCCGGTCGCGATGTCGGCCATGCCGCCCATCAGGTCCCGGAACGCACCCGGATACTTGGCGATGGCCTGCGCGCTGAACGTCTCGGGGTCTTTCATGAAGCTCGCGTATATCGAGATGTACATCGTGAGGAACGCGCACAGCCCGGCCGTCCACCCGATGAGGGCCCGGCGGTAATCCCGGAGGCTCTTACGCACCAACGTGGGCATGACGGCCCTCCTCCTCGCTGTAGTAGGTGAGGAAGATCTCCTCAAGATCGGGCTCGGCGCTGACCATGTGGACCACGGTGTAGCGGGCCGCCGCCTTGATCAGCGCGTCCGGCCTGCCGTCGATGGTGCAGCGCAGGCTCGTCCCCTGCACGACCACGTCCCGTACGCCGGGGAGTCCCTCGAACGACTCCTTCGGAACCGGCGCGTCGAAGTGTAGCTCCACGTGCCGTACGGCCCGCTCGCGCAGCGCGGCGATGTCCTCGACCGCGACCAGGCGGCCGGCGCGGACGATGCCCACCCGGTCGGCCACGTGCTCCACCTCGGCGAGCACGTGCGACGACATCAGAACCGTCCGGCCGGAGGTGCGCACCTCCCTGACCATGGCCAGGAACTCCTGCTGCACCAGCGGGTCGAGCCCGCTCGTCGGCTCGTCGAGGATCAGCAGCTCGGGCTCGTGCATGAACGCCTGGATGAGCCCGACCTTCTGCTTGTTGCCCTTCGACAGCTCGCCCATCTTGACCGACAGGTCGGCGTCGAGCCGCTCGGCCAGCGCGTCGATCCTGCCGCGGCTCACCCCGCCGCGTACGTCGGCGAGGAACTGCAGGTAGTCGCGGGCGCGTTCCCGGCCCTCCAGCGCCAGCTCACCCGGCAGGTAGCCGATCCGGGCGCGTACCCGCGGGTCGCGGGTGCTCGCGCCGAAAACGGCCGCCCGGCCCGACGTCGGCCGGATCACGTCGAGGAGCAACCGGATCGTCGTCGTCTTGCCGGCGCCGTTCGGGCCCAGGTAGCCGAAGACCTCGCCGGGCCGGATTTCGAGGTTGAGGTCCTCGAGGCCCCGTCTCGTACCGTAGAACTTCGTCAGTCCTTCGGTCTCCACCACTGCTGTCATGGCGCAATGGTGGCGCTCCCGTCAGCCGAGGGGTATGCCCGTTCCCGGACACCTTGCCGGTCTTGTTTGTTCCTACTTCCGGCAAAGCCGAGATCGGGGCGAGCCGCAGACGGCGGCGCCGGGCAGGAGGTGGCGGTAGCGGGAGACCAGCCGGTAGCCGGCCTCGGCGACCCAGCTCACCGGCGGCGTCAGCATCACCCGGCCGGCCGCGCGCCAGGCCATGCGCGGCTGCAGGGCGAGGATCAGCGCGACGGCGCGGGCACCATGCGCACGCAGCCCGTCCGGGCCGAGGAGCCGCACGGAGGTCTCGGCCTCCTCGCGGGTCAGGCCCACCGCGGCGAGGTCGAGGCCCTGCCACGCCCGTACGGCGGGCATGTACGGCAGGAATTGATGCCCGGCGTCCACGCACGTCTGGCAGAAGGCGCAGTCGCCGTCGAAGACCAGCAGAACCCGGTTTGCTCCGCTTTCTCCGCTTCGGCGGCTTTCTCGGCCCATGCCGTCGAACCTACCAATCCCGGGACGGATCATTCCGGTCTCGTGGTGGCGGCACGGGCCGCCGTGCCGCACGCAGGGCCAGCACGGCGACCACGGCCACCGCGACCATGACGCTGAAGACGACCGAGAAGACCAGCAGCAGGACCAGGATGCTCATCGCCCGTTCCTCCGGCGGGCCCACCCCAGGGCGAGCCGCGCCACGACCGCCAGGCCCACCGACGCGTACGACACCGCACGCGCCAGCCGTACGGACCGGGGGATGTCGGAAGGGCCGGGGCGGGGGCCGTCGCCCAGCTCCGGGCGGTGCTCCACCCGGCCGCCGTAGTCGTTGACGCCGCCGAGACGTACGCCGAGGGCGCCGGCGAAGGCCGCTTCGCAGCGTCCGGAGTTGGGGCTGGGATGGCGGTGCCCATCCCTGATCACCACGGCGGCCGTGCGGCGGGGAGAGCCGCCGGCCAGACCGGCGAGGCCCGCCGTGAGCAGCGCCGTCAGCCGGGCCGGCACGTAGTTGGCCACGTCGTCCAGCCGGGCCGAGGCCCAGCCGAACCGCGCGTAGCGCGGCGATCGGTGGCCCACCATCGCGTCGAGCGTGTTGACCGCCCGGTAGCCGAGCAGGCCGGGCACGCCGAAGACCGCGCCCCACACGAGCGGGGCGACGACGGCGTCCGAGGTGTTCTCCGCGACGGACTCGACCGTGCCCCGTGCCAGCTCCGCCGCGTCCAGACGGGACGGGTCGCGCCCGCACAGGTGCGGGAGGCGGGCGCGGGCGGCGGCCAGATCGCCGTCCTCGAGGGCCCGGGCCATCATGGCGCCCTCCCGGGCCAGCGTCGTGCCGCCGAGAACCGCCCAGGTGGCGGCCGCGGTGACCGCGGTACGCGCGACCGGGCTCGACCGGGTCATCCGCTCGGCGAGCAGCCCCGCGGCCGTCGCCGCGCCCACGCAGATCGTGGTGTAGGCGATCCCCGCCAACCGCGAATCCCGATATATGCGCTTTTCGAGGGCGGCGGCCCGGGCGCCGAACACCGCCACGGGATGCCCACGCCGGGGATCTCCCAGCGCGGCGTCGAGCACGGCCCCGGCGAGCAGCCCCGCCGCCGTGGCACCGTCCATGGTCCGGATCACGCAGGCATTCTGCCGTACGGGCCGGTTTGTCACGATACGGGCTGATCGCTGAGGAGACGGCGCAGGATGGCGTCCTCGTTTGCGTCCAGCCAGGCGGCGGCCCGCCTGATCCGCCCGCCCGCGCCGCCGTCCCACATGCGCGCCCAGCCGCCGCCCAGCGTCCTGGCCCGGTGCCGCATGAGCGTGTAAGAACGGCCGAACCGCATCCTGGCCGTCTCCACCAGCCTGAGGCGGTCCCGCGCGGGCAGGCCGTACGCGTCGCAGAACAGCCGTACGCGGGCCGCCGCGTCCAGGGGCCGCTGCAGCGGATCACGGTCCAGGGGGTCGGCGAGCGGAGCCCAGTGGCGCAACGTGGTGACCACGTCGAACAGCCGTGTCGTCGGCCTGGCCAGGTCGAAGTCGATCAGCGCGTACGGCAAGAGCCCCGTGCCGGGCTGCGCACGGAAGACGACGTTGGCGGGGGTCACGTCGCAGTGGCCGACGAGTTCGGCAGGACCCTCCGGCGCCGACCCGTCCTCCCAGACGGCGCCCGGAGGCGGGGTGAACGACGCCGCCGCGTCGTGGAAGCGCCGCAACAGCCGGGCCAGCGCGATCAGCGCCTCGTCGCTCACCGCGTACGCCGGGAGGGGGTGCGTGGGCGTCACGCCCTCGACGTACGTGAGGATCGCCCTGCCCTGATCGTCGATCCCGAGGAACCGCGGCACCCGGTCGAACCCGGCGGCCTCCAGGTGCCGCAGCAACGCGTGAACCGACGGCGACGTCGCGCGCATCGGCCGCCGTACGGTCGTTCCCACCCGTACGACCCCCTCGGAGACGTCTGCGGCGAGCGGGATCTCGCGTACGGACATGGCGATGGAGTGTAGCGGCCAAACGATCAGATTTACGGTCGAAAGCGAAACCGGCCGGAGAACCTATGGCCCACGGCCCTGCCCGATGAGCCCTCCGGCCGCCGCAGCGCGAACGCGAGGGTACACATCCTCATTACGGCCGCACCGAGGCCGGTTGCCGCTCCCCCGTCGCCGGCCCGGGGTCAGTACTCCGCCGTGGCCCGCTCCACCGTGTCGGCCTGCGCGAACGCGCGCTCAAGCCCGGTCATGCGGATGACCTGGGCCAGCATCCCGCCCACGCCGACCAGCACCAGGCAGCCGCCGCCCCTGGCACACTGATCCTGCATCTGCAGCAGCAGGCCCAGGCAGTAAGAGTCGCAGAACGTCAGCCCCGCCACGTCGAGGATCACCCTGCGCCGGCCCGCTTCGTACTCCGCGGTGAACGCGTTGGTCATCTGCTCGGCGGTGGCCACGTCGAGCTCCCCGCCAAGAGTGAGCACCGTGTGGGACGGGTCACGGCGGACGGTGACGCACAATCTGCTCATCGCGCCCCCTATCAGCTTTTAACCTGCCCCACAACAACGGCCACGCCCCATCTCGGATCCACCTCTCGGGTGGTCGCGCCCCGCCTTACCGGCGGTGGCGGGGCGTCTTAAACGAGGGTGAAGCGTCCTGCACATCCGTCTTCCAGTCCGGCCCTACCCCGGCACCCCCGAGTGAACCCGGCTCATGCCGACCGGCCGCTACACCCCGGTCAACCCCGGCGCCGACTGGGTTCGGCTCCTCCTCCGGCCCGCGGTTCGGCGAAGGCCACCGAAACGAGATCCACGTCCGCCCGGACGAGAACGTACGGCCCGTGTCCGCGCCCGCTCACGGCGGGGCGAGGCCGCCGCTCTGCGGATAAATCATGGCCCTCGGTGAACCGCTTCCCCTCGGAAACTTGCCGTTCGCACTCGGCGCGATCGGCATCGAAGTCGTCCGCCATGATCTCAG
>JADGHC010000029.1 GCA_019689655.1 Microbispora sp. | reverse complement strand
TTTGTGCGGGGCTTGCGGGGGACACAGAGCGTGATTGTTGCTCTGGGTGATCGATTGGCTGTCACGCATCGTGACCGAACGTCTTGTTACAGACAGTGATGCCCGGGTGGTCGGGCCCATGGTTGCCCAGAGTGATGGTTCCGGGTGAGCGTGCAGCTCGCGCACCTGGGAGGGGGCATGGCGGAAGAGACCTCGGAGACGTATGGGCCGGTCGAGGCGGCGGTCCGTGGTGATGTCGACGCTCTTGAGCTGATCAGCCCTGTGGCGAGGTCGCTTGCCGAGACCGCCTACAACCTGGCTCGCACGCTGGATCAGGGTGCGGGGATGGCGACGGCGGCGGTGGCCCGTGAGCTGAGGGAGACGCTGAAGACCTTGGCGGAGGCGGCAGGTGACGACGACGGAGCCGAGCTCCTCGCTCGCCTGTCCACCCCGGTGGGCGACACCTCGTCGCCTGGACAGGCCGACGCTGGGGCCTCGGGTAGCTGAGATCGCGGCGGCGCTTGGCACGCCGTTGATGCCGTGGCAGCGGTATGTGGTGGACGTCGCCTTGGAGGTGGATCCGGACACCGGGTTGCTGGTGTACCGGGAGGTTGGGCTGACGGTTCCCCGGCAGAGCGGCAAGACGACGCTGCTGCTTGCGACGATGGTTCACCGGGCGCTTGGGTTCGGCACCCGGCAGAACATCATTTACACGGCGCAGACGCGGGGTGCGGCCCGGCGGAAGTGGGAAGAAGAGCACGTCGCGACGCTGGAGAGATCGCAGTTCCGCAAGCTGTTCACGGTTCGGCGGCAGCTTGGCCAGGAGGCGATCCGGTGGAAGAACGGGTCGCGGCACAGTATCGAGTCCAACACTGAGAAGGCTGGTCATGGCGAGACGCTTGACCTAGGGGTTATCGACGAGGCGTTCGCGCACGAGGATGACCGCCTGGAGCAGGCGTTCCGCCCCGCGATGATCACCCGGCCGCAGCCGCAGCTGTGGTACTTGTCCACGGCGGGCACGCGCAGGTCGCTCTACCTGAAGGGGAAGGTGGAGGCCGGGCGTGCCCGGTGTGAGGCTGGGGTGACGGAGGCCGCCTGCTATTTCGAGTGGTCGGCGCCGAATGATGCCGACCCTGGTGACCCGGCGACGTGGCGGGCGTGTATGCCGGCGCTTGGGTACACGGTGACCGAGGCGGCGGTGCGGGCCGAGTTCGAGACGATGAAGCTCTCGGAGTTCCGCCGGGCTTACCTGAATCAGTGGCAGGACGACGTCCCTAATGAGTGGCAGGTCATCCCGGAGGCCACGTGGCGGGCCTGCGCTGATGTGCGCTCCGAGATCGCCGGCAGGGTGGCGTTCGCGATCCATGTGGCCCCTGACCGGTCCTGGGCGGCGATCGCGGTGGCGGGCCGGCGCGCGGACGGCCTGTTGCATGTGGAGGTCGTCGACTACCGGCCTGGCACGAAGTGGGTGCCTGAGCGTGCCTCCCAGCTTGTCGAACGGTGGGATCCGGCGGCGCTGGTGGTGGATGCGGGGTCGCCCGCGGGGAGCCTGATCGCGGACTTGGAGGCGGCTGGGCTGGAGGTCACCAAGCCGTCGAGCAGGGACGTTGGGCACGCCTGGGGCCAGTTCGTGGACGCGGTGATGCCCACCGAGGGCGATGCGACGTTGCGGTATCTGCCGCATCCGGCGTTGGACGCCGCTGTAGCGGGTTCGGTGACCAGGCGGCTCGGGGACGCGAAGGCGTGGGATGCGCGGGCTGCTGGGGTGGATATCAGCCCGCTGGTGGCGGTCACGCTCGCGCTGTGGGGCTACCTGACGCACGGCCAGGTCGAGCGGGAGGAGGCCCCAGTGGAGCCGTGGGTGATGTGGGGCTGACAAGGGGAGGCGGCATGGCGAACGTGATCCCGGTGGATCGGATCGACGCTGAGGCGCGCAAGCTGGATCCGGCGCGTGTGCTGCTGACGGTCCTGGCCGTGATCCCGTTCGTGCTGGGCTGGCTGCTGGGCAAGGCGTGGCTGGTGGTTGCCTGGTTGTGGACGGCGGCTGTGGTGGGCTGGCGTGAGGCGTGCAAGCCCAGAGCGGTGGATGCTGAGGGTGACGGCACCTGATGGGTCTGCTGGAGAAGGTCACCCAGGCGCGGGTTGAGGCCAGGGCGGCGGCCGAGCGTAAGGCGTGGAGCGAGCCGGAGTTCTGGGACCTGGATCGGCTGCGCTGGCCTTTTCTTGCCTCCTCGTCGCTGCGCGGCGAGCGGGAGGAGATCGAGCACGATTTCGAGGGCTACGTCGAGCGCATCTACAAGCGCAGCGGGCCGATCGCCTCGTTGATCTTCGCCCGGATGTTCGTGTTCGCGGAAGCGCGGTTCCAGTGGCGGCGGATGCGGAACGGGCGCCCGGGTGACCTTTTCGGCACCCAGGACCTGGCGATTCTGGAGCGTCCGTGGCCGGGCGGCACCACTGGTGATCTGCTCGCCCGCATGCTGCTGGACGTTGACCTGGCGGGGAACGCCTACATCGCCAAGGTGGGCAACCGTTTGCGCAGGTTGCGGCCGGATTGGGTGACCATCGTCTCCGGGTCCAATAGCGAGCCGGACCTGTACGGGTGGGCCCTGGATGCCGAGGTGATCGGCTATTACTACTCCCCACCGGGGGGCAAGGAGTGGCTGCTGCTGCCCGACCAGGTGGCGCATTTCGCGCCGATCCCGGATCCGCTGGCCGAGTGGCGGGGCATGTCGTGGCTGACGCCGGTGCTGCGGGAGATCAGTGCGGACCTGGCCGCCACGAAGCACAAGCTGTCCTTCTTCGAGAACAGCGCGACCCCCCGGCTCGCGATTAAGTTGGACGCCTCGGTGACCCCGGAGATGTTCAAGCGCTTCAAAGCGCTCATGGAGGAGTCACACACGGGCGTCGACAAGGCATATAGCACGCTGTATCTGGGCGGTGGCGCGGATGTGACCCCGCTGACGATGAGCCTGCGGGACCTGGACTACAAGGCGGTCCAGGCCCTCGGCGAGTCCCGTCTTGCCGCGGCTGCGGGCGTGCCGGCCGCGATCGTCGGCTTCAGTGAGGGCCTGCAAGGTAGCTCGCTGAACGCGGGCAACTATGCCCAGGCGCGCCGCCGGTTCGCCGATGGCACGCTGCGGCCCTTGTGGCGCAACGCGTCCGGGTCCCTGTCCGTCCTGGTCACTCCGCCAGATGGCGCCGAGCTCTGGTTTGACGACCGCGACATCGCGTTCCTGCGCGAGGACCGCGCCGACGTCGCCGAGATCCAGGCCAAGCAAGCGCAGACGATCCGCCAGCTGGTGGATGCCGGCTATGACCCCGCGTCCGTGGTGGCCGCGGTGCAGGCGGAAGACCTGAGCCTGCTGAGGCATCTCGGGCTGTACAGCGTGCAGCTCCAGCCGCCCGGGACCGCCGGGGCGGCCGCGCCAGCAGACCGGACCGATCCGGCAGAGGAGCAGTGATGAACACCAAGGGCCTGAGCCTCGAGATAAAGGATGAGGCGAAAGGGCTGGTCAAGGCAGTATTCGCGACCTTTAACGTGATCGACTCCGACGGTGATGTGACCCTGCCGGGCGCTTTTGAGGACGGTGCTCCGGTGCGGATCAGCGCCTACGGGCACGCCTCGTGGTCCGGCGCGCTGCCGGTCGGCAAGGGCATCATCCGGACGACCGACACGGAGGCCATCCTCGAGGGCCAGTTCTTCCTGAACACCCAGCACGGGCGCGACACCTTCACCGTGGTGAAGGAGCTCGGCCCGCTTCAGGAGTGGAGCTATGGCTTCGACATTGAAGAGGAGTCCTACGGGGAGTTCGAGGGCCGCCAGGTGCGGTTCCTGAAGAAGGTCAAGACCCATGAGGTTTCCCCGGTGCTTCTTGGTGCCGGGGTGAACACGAGGACTCTCGCGGCGAAGTCGGCCGGCTCTCGACCGGACGCTCGACGGGGGCGCAAAGCAGCGATTCCGCCGCACGAGACAGAAGTTGTGGCCCGCTCGTGGGACGGGGCGGCGGTGGTTGCCGGCCTGCCCGATGACGCACGACCGTCGGAGCTGCGAACCGTTTTCGCGTGGGTCGATGGCAATGCCGATCCCGAGGCGAAGAGCAGCTACAAATTCCCGCACCACCACGGGATCAACGGCCCGGCGAACGTGAGGGCGTGCCTGGCGGGGATCGCCATCCTCAACGGCGCCCGCGGCGGTGCGGACATCCCTGAGGCCGACCGTGAGGGCGTCTACCGGCACCTTGCGGCGCACCTGCGGGACGCTGACCGGGAGCCGCCGGAGCTGCGAGCGCAGCCTGGCGGCCCCATGAAGTTCGCTGAAGAGGGGCACCACGTCTTGGCCGTGGTGTCCGCGTTCGTTGATCGCGCGAAGGAAGTCGTGGCTCTCCGGCGCGCGAAAGGCAGGGGGTTGGCGCCCTCGTCTGCCGAGCTCATGAGCTGGATCGCTGACGAGATGAAGCGCCTTGAGTCCCTGCTGTCCACGCCATTGGGCGAGGAGGACCCGACTGATGAGGAGATCGCCTCCCTGGTCGCTGCGTCCCTCGCCCGCATTCACGGAATCTGAGGAGAAGAGCCATGACCATGGAGACCGAGAGGATCGTTGAGTTTCCTGCGCTGAAGGAGGCGCAGGCGCGTCTCGACGCCAAGCGCAAGGAGCTGGCGGACATCCTGACCGAGGCCGGCCCCGAGTACGACATGAGCCGGGTGAAGTCGATTCAGGGCGACACGCATGCGAAGGTCGAGTACCTGCGGCAGCTGAACAGCGAGATCGACGAGTGCAAAGCCAAGGTCGACGAGCTGCTCGTCGTCGCCCGTGCCGCAGCGGCCGCGCGATCCGCGGAGGAGAAGGGCGGTACCGAGTCCGGTGACGGTGCCCGAGCGAGGCAGGATGAGCCGCACACCAAGGCCGGCCGCCGTAAGAGCTTCGGTGAGCTGTTTGTCGAGTCGCAGGCGTTCAAGGGGTATCGGCCGGGCAGCGGTGCCGGGCCCTCGGCGAGCCTGGACATCGAGCTGAAGACGCTGTTCCAGACCAGCGACGGGTGGGCGCCGGAGTCGACTCGGACGGGCCGTGTGGAGCTGTTCCCGACGCGCCCTGCCCCGCATGTGGTGGAGGTCATCCCGCAGACCACGACCACGCAGGCGTCGGTGGTGTACATGGAGGAGACCACCTTCACCAACGCGGCGGCTGAGACGGCGGAGGGTGGCGCCTACCCGGAGGCGGCCCTGGAGCTGACCGAGAAGGCGTCCCAGGTCCGCAAGATCGCCGTTTTCCTCCCGGTCACGGATGAGATCTTCGAGGACGAGCCGCGGGCGCAGGCGTACGTCAATAACAGGCTTCCGTTCATGCTGCGGCAGCGCCTGGACTCGCAGGTTCTCGTGGGCGACGGCACCGGGGTGAACTTGCTCGGCACGGTGAACGTTGTCGGCATCCAGTCGCAGGCGCAGGGCACGGACAATGTTCCGGACGCGATCTACAAGCTTCTCCGGCTGATCCGCGAGGACGGATTTGCTGAGCCGTCCGTGGTGTTCGTGCGCCCGTCGGTGTGGGAGGAGGTTCGGCTGCTCAAGACCACGGATGGTGTGTACGTGTGGGGCCATCCGAGCATGCCGGGCCCGATGACGATCTGGGGTGTGCCGGTGGTGGAGACCACGGCCGCACCCACGGACAAGATCATTGCTGGGGACTACGCCAACTTCTCCGAGCTGGCCGTCCGCCGGGGCGTCGAGGTGCAGGTCAGCAATAGCCACGCGGATTACTTCGCCAGCGGGAAGCTCGCGGTGCGCGCCGACGTCAGGTGTGCGCTGATCCACTACCGGCCGAAGGCGTTCGGGGTCGTCACCCTGACCACGCCGTGAGATCGGGGGCGGGGCGCCCCGCACAGGTGGGCGCCCCCCTTTCCTTTGGAGTGAGCATGGCTATGCGGTTCGTACGTGATGAGCCGGGCGAGTGGGTGACGGCCACACAGCGGCTGTGCCTGACGGAGGACCGGTCCCGGCTGGTGCCGGACACGGACCCGGCTGCGCGGTGGCTGTGGTGCACGCCCGGTCAGAAGGTCCGACGGGCGGATGCGGAGCGGTACGGGCTCCTCGGGAAGCCGGATGAGGGAGAGCCGCCGACGGAGCCGAAGGCGCGCCGGGCGGTGGCGACCAAGCAGCGCACCCCAGGGGGGAACAAGTGATGAGGGTGGAATCAGGTCACGGGACGACGATCTGGCGCGTAGACAGGTGGGATGAGGACCAGACCGCGTGGGTGCGGCGGCGCACCGGCCTGGTCGCCCCCACCGGGGCGGATTTCCTGCGGCTGGGTGTGCGCCCCTACTCCACGACCGAGGTGCACGGCAACCTCATCACCAACGCGGGCTGGACGCGGCTGATGAACCTGCTCACCGGGGGCAGCGGGCAGGCGCTGGACGCCACCCACACCCGGATCGGGGTGGGGAACGGGACCGCGGCTGAGTCGTACACGGACACGGACCTGGCCGGTGGTTCCAAGTGGTTCCAGCCGGTCAGCGCGGCGGGCACGCTGGGCACGCGCACGCTGACGTTCACAGCCACGTTCGGTGCCAGCGACGGCAACTTTGCCTGGAACGAGTTCGGGATCGACGTGACCTCGGGCACCGCGAGCGCGGGGGCGACCGTGGGCGCCCTGCTGTTCAACCGCAAGGCTGGCATCAACCAGGGCACCAAAGCCAGCGGGCAGACGTGGACGGCGACGGCGACCATTACCTGGACGTGATCAGGTGAGCCGTGGCACTCCCCGGCAACCTCCTCAGCGAGAACGCTGAGGGTATCGAAACCGACACGAGCGCGTGGACCACGGGGTCCGGGACATTCGCACGGGACACGAGCAGAGCGCACTCGGGTGTGGCCAGCCTGCGCCTAACGTCAGCGGGGCCGGGCGACACCTGGGTGTACAGCAACGGCGACTTGACCGGGCTGACCCCGGGGACCACGTACACCGTGTACGTGTGGGCGTACACCACCATCAGCGGGCTGGTCGCCCAGGTTGGCCTGGACTGGCGCAACTCCTCCGGGACCTACCTGTCCTCGTACGCCTCCCCGTCGGTGCCACTGACCCCTAACCAGTGGACGCAGGTGGGCCCGTTCCAGACCACGGCGCCGGCGAACGCGGCAAGGGCGACCCTGTACCTGGCGTGGTTTACCGCCACAGCGTCCGGTCAGACGGTCTGGTTTGACGACATCTACCTGGGGATTCCCCCAGCGGTCACCCCCAAGAATCTCGCGGACGCGGGTGCCGGTGGGGAGGCGTTGTCCGCGGTGGTGGCGGTGCCACTGGCGGACGCTGGTGCCGCGGCCGACACCCTCGGTGTGACCGCGCTCGTCGAGGTGGTCGAGGCGGGCGCGGGTGTGGAGGCCCCGGCCGCGGCCGCGACCGTGCCACTGGGCGAGGCCGGCGCGGGTGTGGGGGTCCTGGATGCGCTCCCCGGCCCCGATCTTGGCGAGGCGGGTGAAGCCTCCGACGCCCTGGCCGTGGCGGCGGCTGTGGCCTTGGCGGACGTCGCCGTGGCGGGCGAGGACCTGGCCGCCGCTGCGACGGTCGGCCTCGCCGACGCGGGGACGGGCACGGAGACGCCGGCGGCAGCGGCGGGTGTGCCGCTGGCTGATGCCGGGGTCGGGGCCGACGCCTTCGCTGGCGGTATCTTCATCTTCTTCGGCGATGCGGGCGCGGCCGCCGACGAGCTGGACGTCGCCGTCGTCGCCGAGGTGGCTGATGCGGGCAGCGCCGACGACGGCTTGGCGGTCGCCCGCCTGATCGGGCTGGTGGATGCCGGGTCCGCCGCGGACGGCTTGCTCGGCGGCCTGCTGGTGGAGAAGGCGCTGGGTGACAGCGCCTCGGTCGCCGAGGGCGTGGGCGTCGCGGCTACCGCCGGCGTGGCTGATGCGGGTGCGGCACTTGAGGTTGTGGCGGCCTCAGCGGCGGTGGGTCTGGGTGATGCCGCCTCGGCGGGGGAGGTCATCTCCAGCGTTGCTGTGGTGCCTCTGCTGGGTGATGCCGCCGTAGGCGCTGACGCGCTGTCGGTTGTGGTGCTGCGGAACGTCGGCCCGGCCGCCTCACCTCGGCGGCGGTGGGGGGTCGCCGTCCCGGTGCAGGTGTGGGGCGCTGGGGAGCCGCATAGCCGCTATGCGGTGCAGGCGCCGAGGACACGACGGACGAGGCGATAATGGCGGTCCGGTTCGACGCCGAGGGCGAGGGCTACACGTGCGCCTTCAACCTGGGCAGTCAGAGCAGGTTCACGGTCTGCTGCTGGGTGAAGGCTTACACCTTCAATAGCGCGTACGTCACCCCGGTCTGGCACGTCGGGTCTACGACTCCGGATTACCTCTCGCTGAATCTCGGCGTGGTCGGTGCCTATGTGCTGTGGCAGAGCAATGTTCTGGCATATGCGCCGTACACGCGGGAAGAGTGGCGCTACTTCGGCGTTAGCAAGAACGGCGGTAGCGGAACGGTGGTCTCGCGACCAGCTACTGCATCCGACTACGTTGTTTCAACGTGGTCGTCCGGACCTTTGACAGTCCCGTTTAGCACGTTCAGGATCGGTCAGGGCGCCTATCGTGGGGAATGGCTGGACGGGGCCATTGCCGCAGTCAAGATCTGGGTAGGCACCGCACTCTCCCAAACTGAACTCGAAGCCGAAGGCGAGCAGGTAGACCCTGTCAGAACATCCGGCCTGACCGCCTTCTACCGGTTCGATGGTCCAAGCACCACCGATGACTCCGGTAACGGGTGGACACTGTCCGGCGGTGTCGGCGCCACCCAGGAGCCCGGCCCGTTCGGCGTCACCGTGGATCTGGCTGATGCTGGGCTGGCGGCCGAGACCCTGACGGTATCCACCCTGCTTCCCCTGGCTGAGGTGGGCGCCGGAGTCGACCTGCTCGCATCCACCCGTCTGATCGGCCTCACTGACACCGGACACGGTGACACCCTGCCAACCGCGGCGGCGACGGTGCCGCTGGCTGATGCCGCCACAGCGGGCGAGATGGTGCTGCTGGGGCAGCCGGTCATGCTGACTGAGTCCGCGGCAGCCGCTGACGCCCTGGGCGTCTCCGCACTTGCCGGCCTTACCGAGGCGGGTGCCGCTGCTGATGCCCTGGCCTCTTCCGCTCTGGTCGGCCTCACTGAGGCGGGGGTAGGCGCCGATGGCATGCTGGGCGGGCTGCTCCTGCACAAGGTGTTGGGCGATACGGCTGGAGCGGACGACGTTCTCCAGGCGGCGATGGTCCCCGAGATCGGCTACATCGGCCGGCCACGGGTGCGGTGGGCGGCCGGGCGACCACGTATCTAGGAGGTCATGTGAGCCACACCCCGCCGCGGATCTCCAGCCTGAGCAAGGAGTACGTCCAGGTGTTCGTCAGGGGTGCGACCGGTGACGAGACCGTGCAGATGGCGTTCATCCGAGGGGCTGAGCCGACCGAGAGCGACTGGATACCGGCGGAGTGGGCGAACATCACCCCACAGGGGGCGGACGCCCAAGCCTTGATCGGCCCGGGCGGCGCGAAAGTGCTGACTGAGGGCACCTACCAGGTGTGGGTCCGCATCACCACCGCCCTGGAGGTGCCGGTCCTGCACGCCGGCCCGATCATCATCACCTGAGAGGACTCCGTGATCACCACCGAGCCGGCGGATTTCATCACACTGGGCGAGCTGAAGGCGTACCTGCGGAAGACGGGGGACGCTGACGACGAGGTGCTCACCACCTACGTGTCGACGGCCTGCCGGATGATCCGGGACCGTATGGGCGAGGTGTCGCCAGTGACCGCGGTGGTGGAGGTGCGCGCGCGGGGGCGGCACCTTGTGCTGGAGCATCGGCCGGTCATCAGCATCACGAGCGTGGAGGAGCTGCCCGGCCTGGAAGCCATCCCGGAAGCGGACCCCGTGACCGGGACTGAGGGATGGGTGCTGGAGTCCCGGGAGGGCGTTCTGCGGCACACCCTGTGCTGGCCGGGGTGGGTGCGCATCACCTACACCGCGGGCCGGGACCCGGTGCCCCCGACCTTTGTGACGGCGGCGCTGGAGCTGGCCGCCCACCTGTGGCGCACCAGCCAGCACAACACGGGCGGTGGCAGGCCACCGGTCGGCGTGGACGAGATGGTTGTGCCGGGCGTCTCCTACGCCCTGCCCTACAGCGTCAGGCAGCTCCTCGGGTTGGATAAGCGCCCGCAAGAAGAGATCCCTGTGGGGTGAGGATGGCCGTTGTCAGCACGGTCCCGGCCTGCTTGGACGCCCTTGTTGCCCTCGCGCGTCGCGCCTTGCCAGGAGTGCAGGTGGTCGATGGGCAGCCCTTGGACACTGACCCGGACATCGTCTGCATTGGCTTCACCGGGGAGCCGGGTGAGGCTGCGGTTGAGGCGACCCGGTCGCGTCAGCAGGGCGCGACGGACCCGGACCGGGAGTCCTACGACATCACCTGCCTGGCCTCGTCGTGGCAGGGGCACCAAAGTGACCCGAAGACGGTGCGTGACCGCGCCTACGAGCTGGTTGATCGCGTCGCCGGCGAGCTGGCCGCTGACCAGACCCTGGGCGGGGTGGTGATGACGGCCCGGGTGAGCACTGAGGCGTTCGCGCAGGAGCAGACGAGCCGGGGCGCGGTGGCGACCGTTCGGTTCGTCGTCCACATTGAGGCGTTCACGAGGGCGTTCTGATGGCCGTCACAGGCACCGAGGAGCTGCGGCGGTTCATCGCCGACCTCGGCAAGGTTCCGGAGGAGATCCGGAAGGAACTGCGGCCCAGGCTCCGCAAGGTCGGGCAAGCCGCACTGACGGATGTCAAAGCGCGGGCGTCGTGGTCGAGTCGGATTCCGGGGGCGACCCGGCTGTCGATCAGTCTGGCGAAGCGGGACCCTGGCGTGTCGATCGTCGTGGACCGGAAGAAGGCCCCGCATGCCCGGCCACATGAGCACGGTGGCCGCCCGGGCACCTTCAGGCATCCGTTGTTCGGTAACCGTCAGCGGTGGGTGGAGCAGCGGGCGCGGCCGTTCCTGTGGCCTGGGGCGAGGCCGCATTTTGAGCAGGCCGACCGTGACATCGCCGCCGCCGTCGACGAGGTGGCGAGAAAGGCGGGATTCCGATGAGAGGGGACCACCGATGACGTTGAGCGTGCGCGCGCTGTTCCAGCTCGCGGCGGAGCTGACTAGCGCCCAGGACTTGACCACGGCGTCGGCGCCGCTGAGCTTCTCCCGGCAGGTCTTGCTGACCGATGGGGCCGGGGCGGGCCAGGCGGACCGGATTTGGTCCGATGAGCGGACGCTGGCCGCGAGTGCGAGCGAGGACATCGACCTTGCTGGGACGCTCGTCGACCCGTTCGGCGGCACGATCACGTTCGCCCGGGTCAAGGGCCTGATCGTCGCCGCGGCTGCGGGGAACACCAACAATGTCGTGATCGGCGGTGCGTCCAGCAACGGGTGGGTCGGCCCGTTCGGTGCGGCCGATAACACCCTGGCCGTACGGCCGGGCGGACTGCTGGTTCTCATGTCCCCGGATGCCACCGGCTACCCGGTCACCGCTGGCACGGGTGACCTGCTGCATGTGGCTAACTCCGGTGCGGGCAGCAGTGTGACGTATCAGATCGTCGTCATCGGCGCGGCTAGCTAGGAGGAGCTGATGGCGCTCGAGTTGGTCGAGATGACCCATCCTCGTCTGCCCGGCCAGGTGGCCCGCGTGCCCAGGCAGGCCGTACCGCATCATCAGCGATCCGGGTGGCGCCCCGCCGATCCACCCGAGCCCTCGCCAACCGAAAACCGAATCAAGGAAGCCCCAGCATCGGCCGGGGCTTCTGCGCTGCCGGATGATCAGCCGACGCGGCGTCGACGCACCACCAGGGGGGATGAGTAATGCCTGCTACGCCGATCGCACCCGTCACCCGCTATTGGCCGACTGGTACCTCGCAGTGGCTGTGGGTGCCCACCATGGCGGACTACACCAACCCGACCAGGGCCGAGCTGGACGCCGGCATCGCGCTGAGGCGGGAGATGAACGCCTCGGAGGGCTGGAACACCTCCGGTGAGGACATCGAGACCCCGGACGGCGAGTCGCAGTTCGTCGGCACCATCCCCGGTCGCATCACCGCGGAAGAGAGCAGTATCACCTTCTACGCCGATCCGACCGGTTCGGATGCGCGTGAGCTGATGCCCCGCGGCGCTGAGGGCTACATCGTACGGATGCCCGGCGGCGACGTTCCTGGGCGGAAGATGGACGTTTTCCCGGTCCGCGTCAAGACGGTTTCCAAGCTCATGAACGTGGGTGAGGACGAGGCCGCGCGCTTGCAGATCCAGTTCTCGATCACCCGCGAGCCTGCTGAGGACATCGAGATCCCCGCCTAGGAGAACCTGTGTATCTGTCCAAAGAGGAGTTCTGGGCGGCGAGCGCGCAGCTGCCCGCCGAGGAAGTCGAGCTGGTCGACCCGCACGGGCGCAGCGTGGGGAAGATCCGCATGCGGGGGCTGACCGGTGCCGAGCTGGAGGAGTACCAGCAGTCGCTGCAGGTCGCCGGCGGCCGGGGCGGCCGGCCTGGGGTCAGCTACCGCAACGCCATGACAAGGTTGGTCGCCATGTGCGCGATCAACGAGGACGGGTCACCTTTCTTTGACAAGAGTGAGCAGGTCAGGCTCGCTCAGGCCCCCTCGTGGCTGCTGATGCAGCTGTTCGAGTCCGCCATTCGCCTGTCCGGCATGACCGAGCAGGACGTCAAGGACCTTGCTGGAAATTTCGACGAGACCCAGGGCGAGCCTTCCTCTTCCGGCTAGCGCTCGCCCTCGGCTGCACCGTCGGCGAGCTCCTGACCAGGGTCAGCGCGCGGGAGCTCGCTGAGTGGCGCGCCTACGAGATGGTGTTCGGCCCGGTCGGGCCAGCCCGTGATGACATCCTCGCCGCGTTGATCTCCGCTCACGTCGTCAGCGCCCTCAGCAGCAGTAAGACCAGGCGGCTGAAGCTGTCCGATTTCCTCCCCCAGTGGGGGGTGGTCAGGGAGGAGGTAGACGGTCGTGGCGACGATCAAGAACCTCCTCATCCGGTTGGGCGTTGACACTGGCCGGGTCGATCAGCCGGTCGAGCGTGTGCGGCAGTCCCTGGAGCGGGTGTCGAAGGCGGCTGACAGTGCGGGTAGCCGGTTCGACGGGCTGGTCGGCAAGCTGGGCACCGTTGGTGGCAAGTTCGCCTCTTTCAGCGTGGAGGCGGGCAAGCACGCAACGCAGCTGACCGCGGTGGCGCTCAAGTACAGCGCGCTTGCGGGGGCGGCGGCCGGCGCGGTACCCGCTGTGACAAGCCTTGGGGTTGCGCTGGCCCCGGCGGCGGGGGCGCTGGCCGCCTACCCGGGCGCGATCGCGCTGACCCAGGCGGCGCTCGGCACGTTGAAGCTTGCCGTGGCCGGTGTGGGTGACGCTTTCGAGGCCGCTCTCGAGGGTGACCCGAAGAAACTGGCGGAGGCGCTGGAACAGCTCAGCCCGGCAGCGCGCAGTGTGGTACAGGAGTTCGCCGCGCTCAAGCCCGCCATCGACGAGCTGCGCACCAGTGTGCAGGAGGCGCTGTTTGCGCCGTTGCAGGGGCAGCTGACCGCGGTCGCCCAGACCCTGATGGGCCCGCTGAAGGCGGGGATGACCGGGTTGGCTGGCGATTTCGGTCGCCTCGCCGCCGGGGCCGCCCAGTTCGGCCAGTCGTCGTCCGCAGTGCAGCTCGTCAACGGCGTCTTCGACACGTTGCGAGCCAACATCGCGCAGATCTCAACCAGCACGATTCAGGGCCTGCTCGAGGCCATCGCGAACTTCGTCTCCGCCACACTGCCGGCCTTCACCGGCATAGGCAGTGCCGTCGATGGGCTGATCACCCGGTTCACAAACTGGTTGAACACGGCCGCGCAGTCCGGCAAGGCCCTGGAGTGGGCGCAGGGGGCGCTAGATGTTCTGAGGCAGCTCGGCGGGATCGCCGGTGACCTGGTCGGGATCCTCCGCTCCGTGCTCCAGGCGATGCAGACCGTCGGCGGGGGCGCCCTGGGCGTGCTCGGCCAGCTGCTGGACCGCATGAACGCCTTCCTTAAGAGCGCCGAAGGCCAGCAAGTGCTGGTGGACATCTTCAAGGCCCTCGGGGATATCGGGAAGGCCCTGACCCCGGTCATTCAGGAGATCGTGCAGGGGATCGCCCAGCTCGCCCCGTACATTGCGAACATCGCCACAGCGCTGGGACCGGGCCTGACCGCCGCGGTCCGGGCGCTCGCACCCGCGCTCGCAGCGTTGGGCCCCGGCCTCACCGTGGTCGCCCAGATGCTGTCCCGCGCGTTCGCCGAGCCAGCGATCCAGCAGGGGCTGCTCGCCCTCGGCCAAGGAATCACCGCTGTCCTGCAGGCGGTCGCCCCGCTGCTGCCGGTGATCGGGCAGCTGGCCGGGCTGCTAGGCCAGATGATCGGCCAAACACTGCAAAACCTGGCGATGGCCCTCACCCCGGTGATCCAGGCTCTGGCTGGGGCGCTGGCACCGGTGCTGCCCCAGATCGCCGCCGCATTCCAGCAGGTGGCCGCCGCCGTGTCCCCACTGGTGGCGCAGCTTGGGCAGGCACTGGCGGGGGCGATCCAGCAACTGCTGCCACCAATCCTGCAGCTGATCCCGCAACTGGTCACCGGGCTGTTGCCGGCGCTCATCCAGCTCGCCCAGGCCGGCCTGCAACTGTTCCAGGCGCTGCAGCCGATCCTGCCGGTGATCGTCCAGCTAATCTCGGCCCTGCTACCGCCGCTGGTCCAGCTGATCGTGGGGCTGACGCCCGTGTTCGTGCAGCTTGCCCAGGCGGTGGCGAGCCTGGTGGTCGCGATCACCCCGCTGCTGCCACCGATCATCCAGCTGATCAGCGCGATCCTCCCGCCGCTGGTGCAGCTCATCACCTCGTCGGCGCAGGCGCTCATGGGCCTGCTCGTGCCCGCGTTCCAGTTCGTGATCAGCGTGGTCTCCCAGGTGATCGGCATCCTGCAGGGTGTTCTGGTCCCCGCGTTCCAGCTGGTCGCCACCACGATCCAGTGGCTGCTGGGGATCGCCACCACCGTGTTCCAGGGCATCCTCAGTGTGGTCAGCAGCGTGATCAGCGCCGTCAGCAGCGTGATCTCCAGTGTGCTCGGGGGGATCCGCAGCACCTGGGAGAGCGTGTGGTCCGGCATCAGCGGCTTCGTGTCCAGCACATGGGACCGGATCAAATCCGCGGTGTCGAGCGCGATTGACAGCGTGCGGAACACGCTCAGCAGCACGCTGGACGCGATCAAGAGCACGTGGGAGACCGCCTGGAACAACGTGAGGGAGGCGGTCTCCACCACCTGGGACCGCGTCAAAAGCGCCGTCAGCTCAGCGATCGACGGCATCAAGTCCACGATCAGCGACGCTTTGAGCAACCTCAAGAGCACGTGGGAGAACGGGTGGAACACGCTGCGTGATTTCGCCAGCAACATCTGGGACCGTATCCGGGACGGGGTCGCCAGCGGCGTCAATAACGTCTTGAACACGGTGCGGGACCTGCCCAACCGCATCCAGCAAGTTTTCGCCAACATGGGCAACCTGTTGTGGGGCGCTGGCCAGGCGATCATCCAGGGCCTAATCAACGGTCTTTGGAGTAAATTCAATGACCTGTGGAATACGGCGGTTGACATTCTCAACCGCATCCGCAGCCTGTTCCCGTTCAGCCCCGCCAAGGAGGGCCCGTTCAGCGGCCGCGGGTGGGTGCTGTACTCCGGCCAAAGCATTGCGACCGCGTTCGCCCAGGGCATCCTGTCCCGCAGCGGTGTCGTGGCCGCCGCCCTGGAGGAGGTCCTCACCCCGCCGCAGGCCGCGCTCACCCCGCAGGTGACCGCCCCAGCCACGGCCGCCCTTACCACGGGCCCAACCGGGGATGCAGGAGTCGTCCGCAGCGGGCCCATCGTGCAGGGGGATCTGGTGCTGAACGTGCAGGGCGTGCTGGACCTGCGCAACCCGGACGCCGTCGCTCGGGAGATGGTGCTGCAGCTGCGGGAGTACCTGCGTGAGCTGGAGCGGGAGACAGTGTGAGGATCGGGCGCGTGCTGGTGACGGAGCCGCACCAGGTGGACGAGACCGGGGAAGGCGGGCTGTCTCTGTCGGGGCGGGAGGCGTGGCCTACCTGCCTGGACCGGGCCGAGGTGCTGGCCCGGCACGAGGACATCCTGGGGCTAACCGGTGCCCTTGCCCCGGTCGAGTTCGGGCAGAAGGACGAGCGGAACGGCTACTACACGGTGGCGTCGGCGTCGAGCACGCTGACCGACTTCGGCGGCCGGTCCGGCTTCGCCGACTGGAAGATCACGCTCACCCGGCACGGTGCCGACACGGTGGTGGACCTGGAAAGCCGCCTGGCCGCCGCTGTACGGCGGAACGACTTCTCCCTGACGGGTGAGCGCTGGCATGCCCCGCCGATCGGGCACTACGGCTACTACACCGGCCCCACCACGCCGAGCGTGGTGACCCGCACCGGGGAGGACGGCCCCATCACCGTATATAGAGGTGTGCCCGCGGGTGTGAGCCCGCGGTGGGGGTGCGCGGTGGGCGACTACCTGCGCGGGCGGGTGCGGATCCTCTCGGGATTCCCCGGCCGGGAGGTGACCGGCACCGCGGCCCGGCTGGACGTTGACGCATGGGAGATGAGCAACGGCCTGGTCAGGGTACGGCGGCTATACACCGCGGGGAGCCTTGAGGTGGCCGCTTACACCGGCGGGGCGTGGCGCCCGAAGACGTGGCAGGTCGACATCGGCGGCGGGCCGATCACCGCGTGGGACACGGCGACGATCCTGCACAACGAACCCGAGGCGTGCACTGTCCGCCTGACGCTGTCACGGGTCCCGGTCGGGCGGGTCACCGCCGACCTGACCATCCGGCGCGGCTCCCGCTTCGTAGAGATGTACGTCCAGCGGGGCGACTCAGGGACGATCAGCGTCTACCTGGCCACCCCGGAGACCCTGGTCGACAACACCAGCTACGTGGTGCGCGGCACGGATGACGCCGACGGCAACCGTGTCATCGCCGGCAGCGCCAGGAACTTCGACCCGCATCTGAACGGCGGCATAACGAAAACGAGCACTACGGCGCTGGACTGCTTTCTCGGCGTGGTCGCCGGCGGCGGATCGGCCGTCAGCGGTGACCAGGCGGCCCACCTGCGGGACCAGTACATCGGCACCCTGCCAGAGGTGGTAGCGGCGGTAAGACGATGATCACTGAGGTTGTGCAAGGGCTCGGCTCCTGGAGCATCACCCTGGTCGACGCGCCACGCGAGCTGACCGACCGCCTGCTCTATTTCGGGCACGTCGCGGTCATCCCTGGCCGGGTCAACCCTGCCGAGTACGGAGACGAGCTCCTGGGCATGGCACGCTACGTCGGGGTGCTCACCAAGCGGCAGGCTTCCGACGACTCCCTGAAGTTGGGCGGCGCCGGGATGGCCCTGTGGCTGGGTGATGCCGACGACAAGGGCGAGATCCTCGAGACCCCCGTCATCCTCAACGGGCAGTCCTTCGTCAACAGCATCCGGGCGCTGCTGGGTAACTCCACGGCGGTGGTCGAGGGCACCCTGCACAGCGTGCCGGGCACCTACACGGGCCGCCACCAGTGGGAGTCCCGCCGCAAGGCCATCCACTACGTGTGCCAGACCTTCGGCGCCGAGTGGCGGGTCAACAACGATGCCACCCTGGACGCTGGCCGCGTCGAAGACCTCTATGTCACCGACCCGGTGTGCGTCATCGTCCGCAAGGGGGCTGAGGGGCGGGACCTGGACCTTACCGCGCTCGCCGGCGAGATGGAGCTGTCCCAGGACGTCGAGGACTGGACAAGTCGGGTGGTGCTGCTGGCGGAGGGGCAGGGCAGCGCGATCGCCACTGGCAGCGCGGACATCGCCTCCAACCCGTACCTGGACTTGCGTGGTCAGCCAGTCAAGCGGACACGGATCATCAGTGAGTCCGGTACGGCCACCGGCAACGCCAAGGCCCGTGCCCAGCTCCAGCTCAACCGTTTCACCGGCACCCGGAATGCACTCCGGCTGAACGCGGCCGACTACGAGATCCGCGGCACCTTCAGCGTCGGCGACTACGTGTGGGTGTACGACCCCGACAGTGGGCTGTTCGACACCGGCGCCGAGGTGACGTTCCGGGGCAGGCGGATCAACCCGATCAAGCTGAGGGTCGTGGAGAGTTCGTGGCCGGTCACGGCGGACATGACGGTGGCGTACCGGCACCAGGACGGCACCTGGCACGACTTAACCAGGTACGTGAAGCCGGAGAGCGGGGCCACGACGATCGGCGTGGGCGAGCTCGGTCGGTCGCTCACCAGCTCGGGGTTCGAGCCGGTCGGCAGCCGCCCTGCGGTGGACTCCACCATCCCCGGCGTCGTCTCTTGGATCACACCGTTCCAAACGGCCACCTACATCGATGGGCTGGGGAACACGAGGGCGAGCATCCTGGTCGCCTGGCAGCAGCCGCTCAACGCCGACGGGTCGACGATCCTGGACGGCGACCACTACGAGATCGCCTACGGCGTCTCACCCGCCAGCGAGTGGCAGACCGCGTATGCCCCGTGGGGTGACCTGCAGGCGCTCATCCAGGACCTCTCGCCTGGGGTGGCGTACGACTTCCGGATCCGCCTGGTGGACACCTCCGGCAACGCCGGCGCGTGGTCCGCGGTGGAGACTGCGGTGGCGAGCCCGGACACGATCCCGCCGAGCACGCCGGCCGCGCCGACGGTAGCCGCGTCCTACCTTGCCCTGCAGGTGCGGCACGACCTCGGCAGGGCCACCGGCGGCACCTACAACCTCGAGCTCGACTTGGACCACCTGGAGATCCACGTCGGCTCCTCGGCAGATTTCACCCCGGATGAGACCACGCTCCGGGCGACGACGCCGGCGACGGCGGGGATGATGCAGGCGGGTGTGCCGGCGATCGCCACGGTGCAGGTGGAGGAAACCACGCAGCGGTGGGTTCGGGTTATCGCGGTGGACGCCTCGGGTAACCGGTCGGCACCGTCGGCCGCTGCGTCATCGACTGCCATGCTCATCGACGAGGCGCACATCACGTCGCTGACCGTCGACAAGATCGCCGCTGGGACCATCCGGTCCAACTGGGTCCTGGGTGCGAGCATCGCCACCGCGCAGTCCGGGCAGCGGGTCGAGCTCAACGCCAGCGGGCTGCACGGCTACAACTCCGCCGGGACCGAGCTGGTTACCCTGTCCAGCACCGGCAGCTTCGCTCTGCGGTCGGCGACCAGCGGCGCCAGGATCGAGCTGGACACTTCAGGGCTTCGGATCATCGATTCCGGTGGAAGCCAGCTCGTCAACCTCGGCAGTAGCGGTAGCTTCCTCATCCGGTCGTCCACGTCCGGTGCCCGCGTCGAGATCGACACGTCCGGCCTGAGGGTGATCAACGCCTCTGGTACGGCCCTGGTCGATCTGAACGACTCCGGCTCGTTCACTCTCAGGTCGGCCAGCAGCGGCGCGCGCATCCAGATCGACACCACCGGCATCGAGGCGTACAACGCGTCGGGGGCGCGGACCGTTGACATCAACTCCGCGGACGGTAGCGTGACGATCATCGGCCGGCTGTCGTCGTCGGAGACGGCGAATAAGCGGCTGGAGATCAACCCTGGGCCTACGGCGGGCGCGTATGAGCCGGAAATCCGGTTCTACGAGGAGTACCCGAACGAGTATCACTACATCACTCAGGACATCGGTGGGACGCACCAACTGGAGATCGGGTCAGCTCTCCAAGCCGACCGCCGCTGCCGCATGCGGCTGACCTCTTCCGGCTGGGAGCTCGGTTTCGAGGACAGCGCACGAACCTGGCAGGGCGGGTACATCTCAGCGTTCGGCGAGCTAGATATCGGTTACGCACCGTCGGGTGCCCACCTGACGTTCACATCAGGTGGTTATCTGAACTTTTACGGGCGGCTGGGCTGGTCCAGCTCGTCGAGCATGTGGGTCCGTGGCTCAATACAGCTTTTTGACTCAACGTTCTCGGTCACCGTTTGGACTATCGGCTACGGGATCACGATGTCCAGCACCCCGATCGTGGTGATCTCGTTCTTCGACACTGGTGCCGCGAGTAACTATTCCGCGCTGGTAACCGACCGCACAGCGAGCGGGTTCACGTTCCGCCAGTCGGCGCCCGCACAGATCAACCCGCACGAGGTCATGTTCCTGGGGTGGAGGCAGTGATGCCGGCAGTTGAGCGTGTCATCGTCAACGTGATCGAGCACACGGACAGGGATGGTGTGGACCGCTGGACGGTGATCACCCGGAATCCGGATGGGAGCCTGCACGGGTACGTGCTGCCGGTGTTCGGGTTCCCCCAGCTCGCCGCAGAGTACGGGATCGACCCCGACGACATCGACACCCTGCTGGATGTTGCGCTCCACCAGTTGCACATCCCTTCGGAAATGACCACGTCCACGGCTGCTGATCCGGTGGCTCGGGCTTATCGGGGAAAGCCGGTGACCTTGTTCAACGCGGAATCTGTCGATGATGCGCGTGCGGCACATCTGGAGCGGGTCGAGTGGGTGAAGGCGAATCTAATCCGCATCGTCCTGCCCCAGAAAGCGAAAGCCCGTAAGGCTGCTACGGCGGTAGATGACGGGCTCGCGGACGCTGAGGCTAGCGCCGCACAATCCCTCGCTGCTCTCAAGGCCAAGTACCGGTCGAACCCGGAGATCGGGTGCGGCCCGGGCGTGATGCGGGTCCACGACTGGTATGCCAGGGCTGCCAAGGAGCTCGACCGTGACAGGAAAGTGACGCTGAGCTGATGAGTCATCCGGAGAAGTTAACCGTTGATCTGACCGCCTACGTCCAGCAGGTGGAGGCCCAACGCAACCAGGCACTCAACGAGACCGCGCAGCTCCACGTCGTGGTCGATGACCTGTTGGCCGAGCGTGACCGGCTCCGCAGCCGCATCACGGAGCTCGAGAGTGAGGTGGCCCGGCTGAATGAGCTGCTCACCTCTGGCGCGCAGTCGTGACCGCAGCCGGGCCAGCTGACCAGAGAGGGGGGTTCTGTGGCCTCGGGGGGGCAGGAAATCGCCAGTCACGAGGTGCTGGAGCGGCTGACCAGGATCGAAGTCAAGCTCGACGCCGCGATCAGCCGCGCGGATGACCACGAGAGCAGACTTAGGCGACTGGAGCGCGCCGTGTGGGTGGCGACGGGTGCCGCGGCGATCGCTGGTGGGGCGATCGGTGAGGTACTTCGCCAGGCGCTGGGAGGCTGACATGGCAATCGACCTTGTGACCCGCTCCGAGTGGGGGGCGCGCGCACCGAAGGGCGCCTACAGCTACCTGGCATCCACGCGCGGGGTAAAGATCCACTACACGGGTGGGCGCGTGGACCCCCGCACGTTGACCGACCACAGCCGGTGCGTGGCGGCCGTGCGGGCGATCCAGGCGATGCACATGGACGGCAACGGGTGGATCGACATCGGGTACACCGCCGTGGCATGCGCCCACCGGAAAGTTTTCGTCGGCCGGGGCCCGCATCATCTGCCTGCCGCCAACGGGCCTGGATTAAACAGCGGGCATTACGCGGTGCTCGGCCTGGTCGGCACCTCGGGCGTGACCCATCCACCCGACGCCATGCTGCACGGCATCCGGGACGCCATCGAGTGGCTGCGCCGGGAGGGCGGCGCCGGGCCGGAGATCAAAGGCCACCGTGACGGCTACCCGACGGACTGCCCGGGTGGACCGCTGTACGCGTGGGTGCGCGCCGGCGCGCCACGCCCGCCGGTCAAGCCTGAGCCGACCCCGAAGCCTGAACCGGAGGAGGACATGCCCGAGATCGTGTCGCTGGGCCTCGAGAACGAGGTCGTCGTGCCGGCGAACTGCGACTATCAGCCGTGGTGGACGACCGAGTGGAAGGACACCGCCGGGTGGCACCCGGCCGGGGGACAGTCCATCGCCCCGGATGAGCCCGTGTGGGCGGACATCACCACTCACATCGCACTCCGCGGTTTCCGGCCCAATGATCCCGTCGAGGTGGGTCTCACCCGGCACCGGAACGACGGGAAACTCGTGGACGTGGCCTGGCCGATCGGGAAGCTAGCGACGGTCCACGCCGACGCCGACGGCCGTGTCGAGGTGGACTTGAACGGCCACTTCAAGCTCGACAAGGACAAGCGGGCGCGGGTCACCATCCGGCACACCAGCGCTACCACGGTCCACCTGGAGACCTCGAGCGCGTTCAAGGCGATCCTCTACCGCTACTAAGGAGAACAGCATGCGAAAGAGAACACTCGCCGCCGTCGTCGCCGCTGGTGCTGTGCTCGGCGTAGGCGGTGCCGGGTACGCTGCCGTGGCCTCGGCCAGCTCGCAGCCTGCCGTGCTGGGTGCGTGCGCGAACACCAAGGCCAAGGGTGCGCTGCGTCTGCTGGAGCCGGGGAATCTCAACAAGTCGCAGTGGGGCAAGTGCGGCAAGGGCGAGGTGAAGATCCAGGTCGCCACTTCGGTGGCCAAGGGCCCGAAGGGCGACCCTGGCCCGCAGGGTCCGAAGGGTGATCCAGGTCCGGCGCCAAATGTGTTCGTGTTCCGCCGCGCGAGCGGTGTCGAGACCTGCCGTAAAGCGGCGACCTCGACCCCGGATCGGCTGGTGTACGTGTGCACCACCCGGCCCACCCCGTCCCCATCGGCGACCCCAAGCGCATCACCGACCCCGTCGTCGAGCTGACCG
>JADGHC010000506.1 GCA_019689655.1 Microbispora sp. | reverse complement strand
CCCTGAAACCGGCCCCCTTAAACCGGCGCGGTGACGAAGTCGATCAGTTCTTCCACCCGGCCGAGCAGCTCGGGCTCCAGGTCGGTGTAGGTCGTGACCCGGCCCAGGATGTGCCGCCACGCCTCCTGGGGGTCCATCCGCCAGCCCAGAGCCGCGATCACGCCCTCCTTCCAGGGCACCCCGCGCGGCACCTGCGGCCAGGCGGGGATCCCGAGCACCTTGGGCTTGACCGCCTGCCAGATGTCCACGAACGGATGCCCGACGACGAGCACGTCGTCCCCGGACACCTGCGCGGCGATGCGGCTCTCCTTGGAGCCGGGCACCAGGTGGTCCACGAGCACGCCGAGCCGCCTGCCCGGCCCCGGGCCGAACTCGCCGACGATCGACGGCAGGTCGTCCACGCCCTCCAGGTACTCGACGACGATCCCCTCCACCCGCAGGTCGTGTCCCCAGATCTTCTCGACCAGCGCGGCGTCGTGGACGCCCTCGACGTAGATGCGGCTCTCCCTGGCGACCTGCGCGCGCAGGCCCTCGACCGCGATCGAGCCGGAGGCGCTGCGCAGCGGCCCCTTCGGGCCGCTCTTGGGGCGCACCAGCGTCACCGGTTTGCCGTCGAGGAGGAAGCCCGCGGGCGTCAGCGGGAACACCCGCCGCCGGCCGAACCGGTCCTCCAGCGTCACGGCCTCCTTGTCGCAGGCCACGACGGCGCCGCAGAAGCGGCCCTCGGCGTCCTCGACCACGAGGTCGGGCTCGGCCGGTATCTCGGGAATCTGCCCCCGCCGTGGGCGCCGCCAGTCTCCGGAAAGCACGTCCCGCCCGTACATGCGGGGCACGCTAGCAAATCACGACATGCGGCGGCGGGCCGCGGAGCGCCGCACGAGCACGACGATCGTCACGATCACCGCGGCCAGGAAGCCGACGGTGGGCAGCGCGATCAGCGCGAGCGTCCCGCCCACCAGCGTGCCTGCCCCGCCGGAGAGCTGCCTGCCGACGCCGAACGTCACGCCGTCGCCCTCACAGGAGATCCGGTAGATGCCCGCGCGCGGGACGCCGATCTCGAACACCAGCTCCCAGGACGTGCCGTTCAGCGTGATGGTCTGGGACACGGCCGGCCGGGTCAGCCGCACCCCGGGGTCGGTGCCGTCGCCGAGCCGGCAGCTGACGCTCGCGGGCCCGTCGGAGGCCGCGTAGAGCGCCGGCTTGTCGGCGGGGTCGAGCGCGACGTCGACCGACTGCCCGCTGGAGAAGGTCGTACGGGGGGCGACGGTGCCGAGGGCGGAGAACAGCCCGTCGGCGAACCCGCCGATCCCCGCCACCAGCAGGACGAGGAAGAGCACCCAGGACAGGAAGATCCACAGCAGGCGGGGCCGGACCGGCCGTCGTCCGCCGTACGGCGGGGGGACGGGGTGCGCCATCCGCAAGGTCGCGTCGTACGCGGGCGCGGGGCGGCGCACCCGCATGGTCGCATCGGACGGCGCGAAGTCGGGGTTCTCGTACATGGGAAAAGAGTCCGGGATGCGGCTTGCGACCGATTTGCAACTCGCTTGCCCTGGTGTCCTCCGCGTTATCGCACCACGTGGGGTGGTAGCCGTACACTTGGCACTCGGGAACACAGAGTGCCAGAGTCGGTGTTTCCAGGCACAGGGAGGTGAAGCATTGCTCGACGACCGCAAGCTCGCCGTCCTGCGCGCCATCGTCGAGGACTACGTGTCCACCAATGAGCCGGTGGGGTCGAAGGCCCTGGCGGACAGGCACAACCTCGGCGTCTCGCCGGCGACGATCCGCAACGACATGGCGGCGCTGGAGGAGCAGGGGTACATCACCCAGCCGCACACCAGCGCCGGCCGGGTGCCGACCGACAAGGGATACCGCCTCTTCGTCGACCGGCTGTCGCAGATCAAGCCGTTGTCGAGCGCGGAGCGCAGGGCCATCGAAACCTTCCTCGCCGGGGCGGTCGACCTCGACGAGATCGTCATGCGTACAGTACGGCTGCTCGCGCAGCTCACCAGGCAAGTCGCCGTGGTGCAGTATCCATCGCTCACCAGGTCGTCGGTGCGCCACGTGGAGATCGTCCCGCTCGCGGAGCGCCGGGTCATGCTGGTGCTGATCACAAACACCGGGCGGGTCGAGCAGCGGGTGGTCGAGCTTCCGGAGCCCGTCGCCGACGACCGGATCGCGAACCTGCGTTCCGTGCTGAACGCGTGCCTGGACGGATGCGGTCTGTCCCAGGTGCCGGAGACCGTGGCCGACGTTCCCGATCGGCTGCCGCCGGAGGACAGGTCGGCGGCGGCCACGATCCTGTCCGTGCTGCTCGAGACGCTCGTCGAGCGGCACGAGGAGAAGATCGTGTTCGGCGGGACGGCCAACCTGGCGGCGGCCGACTTCAGCGTCGGCCTGCGGGACGTGCTGGAGGCGCTGGAGGAGCAGGTCGTCCTGATGCGCCTGCTGGGCGAGACCAGCGGCATGTCCGATATCACCGTCCGCATCGGATCCGAAAACCCCTACAGCGGGCTGCGCGGCACCTCGATCGTGGCCGCCGGGTACGGTTCGGGCGACAAGGAACTGGCCCGGCTCGGAGTGCTGGGCCCGACGCGAATGGACTATCCGGTGATGATGGGTGCGGTGCGCGCGGTGGCGCGCTACGTCGGCCAGATCCTGGCGGGGTCATAAGTGTCCAACGACTACTACGCGACCCTTGGCGTGCGGCGTGACGCCAGCCAAGAAGAGATCAAGAAGGCCTACCGCCGTCTTGCCCGTCAGCTGCACCCGGACGTCAACCCCGATCCCGAGACCCAGGAGCGGTTCAAGGAGATCAACCAGGCGTACGAGGTGCTGTCCGACGCGAGCAAGCGCCGCATGTACGACATGGGCGCCGACCCGCTCGGCGGCGGTGCTGCGGGAGCCGGGGCCGGCGGCTTCGGCGCGGGCTTCCCGTTCAGCGACATCATGGACGCCTTCTTCGGCACGGCGGGCGCGGCGCGCGGGCCGCGCTCGCGCGCGCGCCGGGGTCGCAACGCCACCATCCGGGTCGAGCTCGACCTGGCGGAGGCGGCGTTCGGCACGACCCGCGAGATCGTGGTCGACACCGCCGTGCTCTGTGACGTGTGCCAGGGCTCCGGGGCCGCGGCCGGCACCCACCCCGACACCTGCGACATGTGTCACGGGCGCGGCGAGGTCTCGCAGGTGACCCGCTCCTTCCTCGGCCAGGTCATGACCTCCCGGCCCTGCCCGCAGTGCGGCGGGTACGGCAGCGTCATCCGGCACCCCTGCATGGAGTGCTCCGGCGAGGGGCGGGTCAGGACCCGGCGCACGATCAAGGTCAGGATCCCGGCCGGCGTCGAGGACGGCACGCACATCCAGCTCGCCGGGGAGGGCGAGGTCGGCCCCGGCGGCGGGCCTCCCGGCGACCTGTTCCTGGAGATCGCCGAGCGGCCGCACCCGATCTTCGAGCGGCGCGGCGACGACCTGCACTGCACCGTGCACATCCCGATGACCGCCGCCGCGCTCGGCACCACGCTGACGATCGAGACGCTCGACGGCACCGAGGACATCGACGTACGGCCGGGCACCCAGGCCGGCCAGGTCATCCCCCTGTACGGCAAGGGCGTCCAGCGGCTCAACGAGACCGGCAGGGGCGACCTGCTGATCCACGTGAACGTCGAGACGCCGACCAAGCTCGACCCGCAGCAGGAGGAGCTGCTGCGCGAGCTGGCGAAGCTGCGCGGGGAGGAGCGGCCGCCCGGCAAGTTCTCCCCCGGCCAGCAGGGGTTCTTCTCCCGCCTGCGGGACGCCTTCAACGGCCGCTGAGCTGGTCGCATGAGTGTTCCGGTGTTCCTGTCGGACGCGGCCGGCCGGGCGGGGGACACGATCGTCCTCGACGGGCCGGAGGGGCGGCACGCCGCCGCGGTACGCCGCCTGCGCCCGGGGGAGCGGATCGACCTCACCGACGGCGCGGGACGGGTGGCCGAGTGCAGGGTCTCCGCGGCCGGCAAGGACTCGCTGACCGCCGAGGTGCTCCGCCGGTTCGAGGTCCCGCCGCCCCGGCCCCGGCTGGTGGTCGTCCAGGGCCTGCCCAAGGGCGACCGGGGTGAGCTGGCGGTCGAGATGATGACCGAGGCGGGGGTCGACGTGATCGTGCCCTGGGCCGCCTCCCGCTGCGTCACGCAGTGGAAGGGCGACCGGGCCGCGAAGGCCCTCGCGCGCTGGCGCGCCACCGCCCGCGAGGCGGCCAAGCAGTCGCGGCGCTTCCACCTGCCGGAGGTGACCGAGCAGGCCACGACGGCTGCGGTCGCATCGCTCGTGTCGGCGGCGGCGTTCGCGGTCGTGCTGCACGAGGAGGCCGCCGAGCCGCTGAGCCGCCTGCCCCTGCCGGAGGAGCCGGGCGACATCGTGATGGTCGTCGGGCCGGAGGGCGGCGTCTCCGAGGAGGAGATCGCCACGTTGCGGGCGGCGGGAGCCGTACCGGCCCTGCTGGGGCCGACGGTGCTGCGCACCTCGACGGCGGGCGTGGCGGCGGCGGCCGTCCTGCTGTCCCGGTGCGGCCGCTGGTGAGGGCCTGAGCCCGCGGGACGCGCGCCCCGCGGGCCGGAGCAGGAGCGACAACCCGGATCAGGGAGCCGACGCCTCCGGCGCCGGGCTCTTATAAAAAAAACCGAGCCCCCCCGACACCAC
>JADGHC010000505.1 GCA_019689655.1 Microbispora sp. | reverse complement strand
TGGTCCTGGTCGGAGCGGGTCCCCACATGGACACAGCACTGGATCAGGCGCTCCTCCAGCATCGTGGACATGTCCATGAACGGCTTGACCGTGATGCGGACGACTCGTTCGCCCAGCAGCCGGCGCAGCCGCCGCTTGTGCCCGGGCAGGGCCGAGGACGCGAGCGTCAGCAGCGTCGTCAGCCCGAGGTCGCAGTTCTCGCAGATGTCGCGCCAGATCTTGCCGATCTCGGGGTGGGACAGCGACGACTGCTCCGACAGCAAGCCGAGCAGCGACTCCTGCACGGCCAAGCGGAGCTGGCGGGGGATCTCCGAGTCGGCGATCCGGTTGGAGACGAGCCCGAGGTTCTCCTTGAGGCGGTCGTGCCCGATCAACGCGGTCAGCGAGCGCCACCGGTCGGCGTCGTCCTTGATCATGTATCCGACCGAGCAGCAGTGCGGATGCGAGCACGGCAGCGCGGTCAGGTCACGCCAGGTGACCAGGCCGCCCGTCTGGGGGCCGAGGCGCTTGAGCACGCCGGTGTGGGTGAGCCGGTTCATCGAGTCGATCACTCCGGACCGTCCCGAGCCGAACTGCGGCTGGATCGAGACGCCGCCGACGTACGGCGTGTCGAGGGCCAGGCGCACCACGTCGCCGATCTCGCCGTCGTTGACCCCGAGGGCGGCCGTCATGACCAGCGTCGTGAAGATCTCCCGCTCCGACAGCCGCCGCAGCGCCTCCGCCTTGTGCCGCCGCAGGTCGCCGCCCCGGTGGTGCCGGTACGCCTCGGCCGACAGGCCGTCGTACTGCAGATAGATCTCGACGCGTTCGCGGTGCTCGGTGAGCAGGTCGAGCAGGGCGTCGTCCCGGGCCACCAGGAGCCCGTTCGTGTTGATCAGGATGCGGGTGATGGACCGGGCCGTCAGCTCGGCGAGCAGTTCGGGCAGGCCGGGGTGGAGGGTCGGCTCGCCGCCGCTGAGCATGAGCACGTCGAGACGGCCGTTCTCGCGGGCCAGCCGCTGGTCCACATTGGCGAGCACCTCCCGGACCGGCACGATCCCCCGCAAGTCGGGCGAGGAGTCGGTGAAGCAGGTCGGGCAGCGCAGGTTGCACGCCTCCGCCACGTCCTCCAGCAGGATGCAGGTGTGCTGGGTCTGCATCTCCGGCAGCCCGCGCAGGTACGCCTCGGGGACCGGGTCGAAGTTTCCCGCGACGTCGGGCAGGTGGGCCTTGGTGGGGGCCGTCCACTCCTCCAGGTAGGCGAGGATCTCGGGGTCCTCGTCGTAGAGGGTCCTGACCATGCCGTGGGTGCGGCAGCCGCGCTCCAGATAGACCCGGCCGTCGCGGGCCGCGAGCCAGCCGGACAGACGCGGCACCTCCGCCAGCGGACGGTCCGGCCGCTCATCGTGGCAGTGGGGACAGAACGCGTTGACATAGCGGAGGATGCGGTCTCCCCGCAGGGGCATTCCGGTGCTCACAGGACATCTCCCGCGTAGAGCGAGGGGTTGACGCCGGTGCAGAAACCGGCCGTGAGGATCGTCACAAGCGCCCAGCCGATCAGCAGCCCCAGCCCGAGCCCTCGCGACCAGGGCTTCTTGAGCAGGATCAGCAGCGCTCCGCCGCCGAACGCGATCGCGGCCAGGAAAAATGCCCCGCCGAGGAGCGCACCGTTGCCGCGACCGCTCATGACCTCGCCCGCCACCTGGAGGATCGCGAGGAAGATCACGAAATTGATGACCACGTAGACCACGACCCCCACGATCGTCATCGCGACGACTATGCCGGTCGTATTCAGAGCGGGGGGCTGGCCCGCACCACCGGCAGGCGGACCGTACGGCCCGCCAGGACCGAATGGCGGCGGGCCGGCCGTGCCATGCGGCGGCGGTCCACCCGCGCCGTAGGGCCCACCAGAACCGGCACCATGCGGCCCACCCGCACCGTAGGGCCCACCAGGACCAGCTCCATGCGCCCCACCGGCGCCGTCGGGTTCGGCGGGGTCGGCACCATGCGATCCGCCCGGAGCACCTTGTGACTCTCCCGGCCCCTGAGGCGGCGGGGCGCTCGGGCCGCCGGCCGAGCCGGACCCATGCGGCCCCTCCGCTCCCCCAGACGACGGGCCACTCGGGCCGTGGGGCGGTTGAGCGGCCGGGCCGTGGGGCGCGCCGGGAGGTGGTGGAACGGCCGGTTGACCGGGACTATCGCCCGGCTGCGGGTCACGCGGTTCCTCGGGCGGTTCGGGGGGCGTGCTCATCTGTCCTCCTCGCCAACCGGCGCGAGCCGTACTGTCGGTAGCGGCGGTCGCCGCTCGCCCCTCCGGGGGAGAAGCCTGTCGTAGTACCCCTTGCGGTAGCCGAGCCCGAGGCGTACGGCAAGCAGCGCGAGCCCCGGGATGAGGAACCACTGCGGGCGGGTCAGGTCGAGCCAGACCGTCTCGTTCGCCCGGGTGAACTCGACGAGGAACCGGAAGACGGCGTACGCGCCCAGATACAGGGTGAACAGCTCGCCCGGCCTGTCGACCCGGCTCCGCGCCCACAGCAACGCGCCGAAGGCGGCGAGCTGGAAGACGGTCTCGTACAGGAACGACGGGTGCATGGCCTGTCCGGTCAGGCAGCCGGGGCATCCGGGGACGGTCGCGGGCGCGTGGACACCCCAGGGAAGGCTCGTGGGGCGACCGGGGGCTTCGGTGAGGAAACAGCCGATCCGGCCGACGGCCATGCCGAGCGCGACGGCGGGCGCGAACAGGTCGCCGGTCCGCTCCCGGTAGCCGATCAGCCGCTTCGCCACCAGGACCCCGACGTACGCGCCGGTCAGACCACCGAGGATGCTGCGGGCGCCGAACATCCATGCCTCGAGGAACGTGGGATTGAGCGCGGGGTCGAGATGCTCGGCCCAGCCGGACAGCCGCATGCCTATCGCGCCGCCGACCAGCGCGCCGGTGACGGCGACAAGCGACTGCTCGTGCAGCGCCCCTCGGCGTCGCGCCTCCAGGACGAACACCACGCTCGCGAGGATCACGCCGAGAGCCACGAAAAACGCGTGGGTCGGCACGCTCACCCCGCCGAAGCGCAGTTCCTCAAGCACGACGCCACCCTAGCGGCGGCCTATGACGTTTTTCGATCGCCGATTTGTACGGCCTGCACGGGCGCCTTCAGGCGTCGGCGATGGCGGCGGCCGTTCTCGCCGCTCACCACAAGTCCATCGCGAGGACAAAGCCGGAGCGGAGTTCGAATAGGCGCCCTTTGATACGGCGATTACGGACAACCGCCGGAGTTTCGGCTGGGGCCTCTGTAAAATTCAGAGGGGGTGGTTCGGGGCAGGGCGCATCAGCCGGCTCGAACGCGACCGCGCTGTCGCCACCCGCCACGACTGAGTCGCCGTCCGCTGCGGAAGCCACAGAGTTTTATCCACAGGAATCCCGTTGTCCACAGGATCGCGCGCGACCGCCGGTGCACGTCTACTCCACGGGTAACCTGCGCCTATGACCTCCTTGTGGAACCGCAGGTCAGCGGTGGTGATGGCGGCTCTCGCCGGAATGACCGGCTGTGCCGGGGTCGGCGACGCGGGTGCGTCCGCCACCGCCCGGACCCGGGTGTCCCCGCCCACCGTGGCGTCACCGGCATCGGACTCGCCGACGCGCACCGCTCCCTCAGCCGCGTCGTCCTCGGCTGCGACCGTCTCACCCTCGCCCGAGACCGTGGTCACCCCGAGCCCGAGCGGACCGCCTCCGTTCTCCGCGAAGATCGAGAAGGTGTCCCGTGACGAGGTCAGATACTCGTGGCGCGAGGGCTGCCCGGTGCCCCTGAGCGGGCTCCGCAAGATCACGATGACCTACTGGGGCTTCGACGACCGGGCGCACACCGGCACGCTCGTGGTCAACAAGAAGGTGGCCGAAGACGTGGCCTCCGTCTTCGGAAAGCTCTACGACATGCGCTACCCCATCCGCCGGATGGTGCCGGTCGACGTCTACAAGGGCAGCGACTACGACTCAATCGACGCCGACAACACCTCGGCATTCAACTGCCGCAACGCCACCGGGTCGGGCAGTTGGTCCAACCACGCGTACGGCCTGGCCGTCGACCTCAACCCCCGGGAGAACCCGTACGTCTACGCGGACGGCTCGAACGCCCACCGCAATGCGAACGCATTCGTGGACCGGCCGCTCAAGAAGCGAGGCGTGATCAACAGTGGAGATCGCGTGGTGCGGGCCTTCGAGCAGATCGGCTGGGGATGGGGCGGCTCCTGGTCCGGCGCCAAGGACTACCAGCACTTCTCGGAGAACGGGCGATAGCGCCCGCGGAAGCCCTCGTTTCGCGCTCGTTCCCGAACCCGACTGTTGGCCGTCGGCCCAGGCGCGGGCGGCGGCGAACGGCTACCGAACGGCTCGACCGCCTGGTCATCGCGCACGGGCCGGTCCCCCGGAGCCGCCGGCGAGGAACGCCTGCCAACCGACCTGGCCCGCCAGGGCTGTGCGTACAAGCCGGTCCCGGGTCGTGCGGCGGTCGCCCTCGGCGACGGCTGTTTCGCCTCTCGGGCAGGAGCCCGTGCGGATCACCCACCTCCCGACCGGGATCGTGGGCCACGCCACGCCGACGACGAACGGGTACCGGACGGCCCGGCCGCCGGGCCACCGGGCATGGGCCGGTGGCCGCGCGGCGCGCGCGGACGCGCCGGGCGGCCGCTGCCGTGCCCCGGGGGGCGAAACCGGCCG
>JADGHC010000504.1 GCA_019689655.1 Microbispora sp. | reverse complement strand
CGACGATGATCTCCGCGGCGGGCCGGGTCTGGCCGAGGATGCTCCGCAGCGTTTCCGCGATGGTGCGCTCGGAGCGGTAGGCGGGGATCACCACGGAAACCGGGAGTGGGTCCATCATGGAGTCGTCCGGGTGCGGCCTGGGTCCGGCTCAGTGGTCGTGTGCGACGACGACCCGGCGATCCGGTGACGCAACGCCGGGCCGCGAGGACACGGAGCCGCCCTCGACGTAGAGCACGAGGTCGGCCGCCTCCAGGACGGCCCGCTGATGCGAGACCGCGAGGATGGTGACGCGACCGCGGAGTTGCCGGAGAGCGGCCAGGATCTCCTGCTCCGTCGCGGGGTCGAGCGAGGTCGTGGTTTCGTCGAGGATCAGCAGCTTGGGGTTGCCGGCGAGCGCCCGGGCCAGTGCGACCCGCTGGCGCTGGCCGCCGGAGAGGCGGCCACCGCGCTCACCGAGCACGCTGTCCAGCCCGTTCGGGAGCTCGGCGACGAACTCCGAGGCGCCGGCGAGCTTCAGGGCTTCCATCGCCGCCTCGCGGTCGATCCGCGGGTCGCCCAACGTCACGTTCTGCAACAACGTGTCGTGGAACAGGAACATCTCCTGGGGCACGTACCCCACGGAGCGCCTCCACGAGACGGGGTCGACCTCCGTGAGCGGCGTATCGTCGATCAGGATGCGCCCCGCCTGCGGCGAGTAGAGTGCCGCGATCAGGTCCACGATCGTCGTCTTGCCGGCCCCCGAGGCACCCGCGAGTGCGACGAACCGACCGGCCGGAATGAAGAAGCTGAGATCGCGGAGGACCACCTTGTCGCCGTACGCGAAGTCGACGCCCTCGAACGTGATCCCCCGCGAGAGCGCCGGCGGCGGCGCGTCGCCGCCCTGCGGCTCCTGCGCCGCCTCGGCCGCGTCGATATCGCCACGCAACGCGGAGAACGCCGCCTCGCCGACGATGATCGACTGGTAGTCGGATTGGATGAGGCTGATGCGGCCGGCAAGGCGGTAGAACAGGAAGGCCATCATCAGCACGCTCGTGAACGGCTGATGACCGAGCGTCAGCACGACGTAGAGCGCGATCGCCATCAGCAGGACCAGGATCGGCTCCTGCGCGGAGTTGACCGCTTCGCCGGCCAGCACC
The DNA here is from genome assembly GCA_019689655.1 of Microbispora sp. Lineage (GTDB taxonomy): Bacteria > Actinomycetota > Actinomycetes > Streptosporangiales > Streptosporangiaceae > Microbispora. The sequence continues at coordinate 3,560 of JADGHC010000504.1, read as the reverse complement.
TCACGCTCCTGCGCCCGGTTGATCCCGTGCGCCTCGCCCTCGAGCAGCGGTTGCAGATGCTGCTCCCGTGCCATCGCCTTGATCGGCTTGATGCCCTGCATGGCGTCGGTGAGGCGGGCGATGACCGACCGCATCAGCACCGTCTGACTGTGGCCGGCCGCCCAGCTCACCTTCACCAGCCGCCACAGCACGAACACCACGAGCATGCCGCCGAAGATCGCGAAGAGCGCGACCTGCCAGGAGACGAGGAACGCAACCGCCGCGTAGATCGCCGCCTGGATGACCGATGCCAGGAGTGCGCACAGGTACCGATACGACTGCGCCGCGCGTGAGGCCTCGTGCCCCATGGCCGTCGTGAGCCGCCCCGTCGACTGGTTCACGAAGTACGACCAGCGGGTCTTGAGCAGCGCGCGGATCAAGGAGAGCCGCAGGTCCATCGCCACCCGCGCGACCGTGAAGCCGACCTGCTTCATCGCAAGGAGGCGGAAGGCGCCCTTCAACAGCATGCCGCCGACGATGAGCGACAGCAGCACCACCAGAGTCGGCTGAAGCCCTGCCGTGGCGAGCAGGTCGACCAGACGCTGCGACAGCCCCGATCGCGGCCCGCTCTCCGCCGTTGCCAGCTCCAGCAGCGGGAGGATCGATACGACGCCGATGCCTTCGGCCAGCCCGGAGAGCGTCAGCAGCGCGACGAGGGATGCCGTCCGCCAGGGGTAGGTGCGCAGGAAGAACTCGATGAAACCGCGTCGCGAGCTACTCATCGGCATTCATATCCGGCCGGCGCCGGGTATCCCGCCCCGACACCCGTCGGTGCCGTGGCCCGGAGATTCGCGCGCGCCCCCGGCACGGCGGAGTCGGGCCGTGTCGGAGCGCATGCTGCGGTGGCGCCATCGGGCGATGCGGCGCGGGCGCACCGCGTGTGTCGAGGAGCGATCACGACCGGGCGTGGGTCATCGAGGCGAAGACGAGCCGATCGCGCAGCTCGTACGCTCGTCGGGTGAGCCCCGGCGCCAGGCGCAACAGCAGGATCACCAGCGAGAGCTTGTGCCGCCGGAAATACCGGTTGCTGTCCCGGAGCCGTTCGATGGCTTGAGTCGTGTCGCCGCGGAACAGGGCCTCCTTGGCCTCGGTGAGGTGCAGCCGCGCGGTGAACCGGCGCCGCGCCTCGCGCAGCGCGTCCCGCTCCGGGGGCGTGAGCGCCATCGTCCGTTCCACTTTGTCCAGCACCTGTAGCCCGGCCCGGAACTGTCGCCCCGTGTTCGAGGAAAGGCTGTCAGGGCGCACGCGGTAGCGGACGAGCGGCTGTGCATGATACTCGAACCGGGCGCCGGTCTTGAGCATCCGCACCCACAGCTCGTAATCCTCGGCTCGGAGGAACGCCTCGTCGAAGAGGCCCGCCCGCACGACGGCGTGCCGGCGCGCGGTCACATAGATCGGGATGTTGCAGCGCTCGTCCAACACGCGCTCGAGCGTGACGGGACCCTCCGACGGGCTCAGCTCCATCGCCGTACGCCCCGCCTCGGCTCCATCCCCGAAGATCCGGGCGTTCGGGTACAGGACGTCGATCCGGGGATCTTTCTCGAGGATGCTCATCTGTTCCGCGAGGTAGTCAGGCTCCCAGAGGTCGTCCGAGTCGAGGAAGGCGACGTACTCGCCGCGAGCCACGCGGATCCCTGCGTTTCGGGCGGCCGCAGGTCCCCGGTTCTCCTGCTCCAGGTAGACGATCCGGCCCTGGTAGGGTTCCAGAGCGGCGATGAGCTCCGGTGTGTCCGTTGACCCGTCGTTGATGAGGATGACTTCGAAATCGGGATACGTTTGCGCAAATATCGAATCCAATGTTTGGCCGATATACCCGGACGTGTTGTGTACGGGGATGATTACACTGACCTTCGGGCAGCGGTCGCTATGCATCGGGATTCCGGGTGGTCAGGGGCCGACGGCGTCGCGCACGGGCGCGCCTGCGCGCGGCCGCGGACGCGTGCGGGCGGTTCCACGGTCGGGCCAGGCGGCGGACGCGTCCTGACGCGCACGCAGGAATGCGGCCACCATCGCGGCGTGCATCAAAACAACCGCGGTGAACGGCGCGACAACCCGGGTCCGCCAGGCGAAACCGAGAATCCCGAGGGCATACCCCGCCACGCCCGCGAAGAAGACGGCCCGGTAGCGGAGCTCCGGGAGACACCCGGCGGCGATGACGAGTCCAAGGCAGCACAGCGGCGTGACGAGCCTCAACAGCTTGTGGGACACGTACCGGAGCCAGACCGGGTTCCGTCCAGGGAGGAGGAGCGTCGGCCGTACCCGGATGAGCTGGAGGTTCCCGATCATCGTCCTCCGCTTCCGCAGGTACTCCTGGCGCGGATCGCGGGACGGTCCATCGAACGCCACGGCGGCCGCGGAGAAGACGGTGCGGAACCCACGCAGGACGATCGACAGCGGCACATAGACGTCGTCGAGGATCAGCCTGGCCGGCAGCTCCTCGAACAACTCCCGGCGGATCGCGTAGATCGCGCCGGTCGCTCCGATCACGGATCCGCTCCGGCTCTCGGCCATCCGCAGTGCGGTCTCGTACGCCCAGTACCAGCGCACGCCTTCGACCGCGGGGGTGTCCGTGCGTCCGATGACGAGCCGCCCGGTCACCGCGCCGACGGACGGATCGGCGAACGGCTCGAGCAACCGACGAATCGATTGCGGTGCGAACACCTGGCGCACATCGGAGAAGACGACGAATTCGCCCCTCGCGGCGGCGACGCCCGCGTTCAGCGCACCCGCCTTTCCCGCATCCGCCTGCGACGTCAGCACCCTGACCCGCGGGTCCGAGCGCGCGAACCGCGCCGCCACCGCCTCCGTGTCATCCGTGCAGCCGTTACAGACGACGATCACCTCCAGCCGCTCGGCCGGGTACTCCTGGCCAAGCAGGTTCTCCAGCCGTCGGGAAAGCAGGCCGCCGGCGTTCCGTACCGCGAGCACGACCGAGACGAGGGGCTCGCCGATGGGCGGCGCGGACCGCCACGGACGCGGGCGCCACACGGCGAAGCCCAACGCCGTGAGTGGGTAGCCGGCGTAGCACCAGAACAGCACCGCCGCAGCCGTCCAGAAGAGTATTTCCACGTGCTCCCGATCGCGCTGACGCAGGGTTCGACGGAGGAATCGTCAACCTTCACACAACATACCACCGCTCTCGGCGGGCCGCACCCGCCGCGCGCACCGATCCGCGCCCACGCCCAGTTGTCCGCGCTCGTCGGATCCTGTCGCGGCGAGGCGACAGGTCGTGCGCCTGCGCAGCAGGCTGCCGCGATGCCATGCAGCAGGCCGGTGACAGCGTGACCCCCGCACGTTACATTCCCGGGCCTCCCCGCCCCCGCCGATCCTCGCAATGGTCGGAAGTCGCAGGCGCGGCGACCGGCGGGGGACCCGCCCGCGGCTCCGACCCCAGCAAGTTTCGTCATGAAAACCCGAGGCCTGAAGGTGACTCCCCAGGGTAAGCGAGAGGGCAGGGGGTGAACACGGGCGGCGTGCAAGGCGTGCCCGCGGGCCTTCCCGGTCCGGCGCAGGGGGAGGAC
>JADGHC010000028.1 GCA_019689655.1 Microbispora sp. | reverse complement strand
GCGCCGACGAGAGCGCCGACGAGGGTGCCGACGAGGACGCCGGGCCCCCGGGGTCGCCCCCGGCCGCCGTCGACACGGCCGAGCACCCGGTCACGAGCATGGCGAGCATGGCGATACCGTGTCTGATTCGTGGCACGTTCTTTACCGTAACGGTGCTCGTGAGGCGTCGAGACCGGAACCGGACAGCCGGTGGCGGTGGACGGCGCGGCCCACCGCCATCGGCGGTCAGAGCGCGAGCGCGTCCAGGCCCGGCAGCTTCGCGCGGGCCGCGGCCTTGGCGGCCCGCGCCGAGGCGGCCGTACGTGCCGCCGCGGCGGCCTCGCGGCACTGCGCGAGCGTGTGCCGCGACAGGGCGGCGCGCACCCAGGGCAGCGCGGGGGCGCCCATGGACAGCGAGGTGACCCCCATGCCGACGAGCACGCAGGCGAGCACCGGATCGGCCGCCGCCTCGCCGCAGACCCCGCAGCCCTTGCCCGCCGCCGAGGCGGCCGAGGCCGCCATCGCGATCAGGTCGAGGACCGCCGGGTGCCAGGGGTCCTGCAGCCCGGCGACGGCGCTGACCTGGCGGTCGGCCGCCAGCGCGTACTGCGTGAGGTCGTTGGTGCCGATCGAGAAGAAGTCGACGGCCCGGATGAGGTCGGCCGCCCGCAGCGCCGCCGACGGCACCTCGATCATGACGCCCGCGTCGCCCAGCCCCGCCGTACGGCAGGCCTCGGCGAACCACTCGGCCTCCTCGACGGTGGCCACCATCGGCGCCATGACCTGGACCTTGGCGGAGACGCCCGCCGCGGCCCGGGCCAGCGCGGCGAGCTGGTCGGTCATGATCTCCGGGTAACGGCGGAACATGCGCAGGCCGCGCTCCCCCAGCGCCGGGTTCGGCTCCTCCTCCGGCGGCGGCAGGAACGCCAGCGGCTTGTCGGCACCGGAGTCGAGCGTACGCACCACCACGCGGCCCTGCGGGAACGCCTCGAACACAGCCCGGTAGGCCGCCTCCTGCTCCTCGCCCGACGGTGCGGTCTCCCGGTCGAGGAAGAGGAACTCGGTGCGGTAGAGGCCGACGCCCTCGGCGCCGTTGGCCAGCGCGCTCTCCAGGTCGCGGGGGCCACCGATGTTGGCGAGCAGCGGCACCGGATGGCCGTCGGCGGTGGCGCCGGGCCCGGCGGCCGCGGACAGCACCGCCCGCCGCGCCTCGTCGGCGGCGCGCGCCTCGGCCACCCGGGCCGGGTCCGGCGCGAGCAGCACCCGCCCGGACGCGCCGTCGACCAGCACGGGGGTGCCGGGGGCGATCGCGGTCGCGCCGGCGCAGCCGACGACGGCGGGCACGCCCATCGCCCGGGCGAGGATCGCCGTGTGGCTGGTCGGCCCGCCCTGCTCGGTGACGAACGCGGCGACCACGTCCTTCGACAGCAGCGCGGTGTCGGCCGGGGCGAGGTCCTTGGCGACGAGCACGAACGGCTCGGCGGCGTCGGCCGGCACACCGGGCATGGGCAGGCCGGTGAGCACGGCGATCACCCGGTCGCGGATGTCGTCGAGGTCCGCGACGCGCTCGGCCAGGTAGCCGCCGGCCGCCGCGAGCAGGTCCCGATACTTGCCGAAGGCGTCGAAGACGGCCCGCGGAGCGGCCACGCCCCGGTCGATGAGCTCGCCGACCTCCATGGCCAGGCTCGGGTCGCGGGCCATCAACGCCTGCGCGGCGAGCACCTCCCGGGCCTCGCCGCCCGCCCTGGCGCCGCGGGCCTCCAGGTCGGCGGCCACCTCCTCGACCGCCCGCCCGGCGCGGGCCCGCTCGGCGGCGGCGTCGCCGTCGTGGCGTGCGTCCTTGTCGGGCTCGGGGATCTCACCCACGAGCACATGGGCCGGGCCGTACCCGGAGCCGGGGCTGACCCCCGTGCCGGTCAGCGACCGCACGCCGTCTTCGTCCCTCATCGTCGTCCCCGTCGTCTCGCGCCCGTCCATCGGCGTCAGGGGGCCGAGGCGATCTGGGCGAGCTCGTCGAGCAGCTCTTCGGCGCCCTCGCCCTCCGCGCTGATGACGATCGACTCCCCCTGCCGTACGTCGAGCGCCAGGACCGACAAGATGCTCTTCGCGCTGACCGGAGAGCCGCCCACCTTCGCGATCGTGACGTCGAAGGGCGCCTTCGCCGCGGTCTGCACGAACGTCGCCGCCGGGCGGGCGTGCAGCCCGACCTCGGATACGACGCTTACTGTGCGTGAGGCCACGTTTCCTCCTCCTGCGGCGGTCTAGACCGCCGGTAGTTCCGTCAAAGGCCAGTCAATACCGGACAGATCGGGTATCACCAGGTCCGCATGTGACAGTTCATCCGGATGATGCGTCGTGGCAACCGCGACGCACATCATCCCCGCCGCCCTGGCCGCCGCGATGCCGGCGAGCGAGTCCTCGAACACCACGCACTCGGCCGGGTCCACCTCCAGCAGGCCGGCCGCCATGAGGTACCCGGATGGGTCGGGTTTGCCCACCGCCACGTCCTCGGCGGAGACGATGGTCCGTACCACCTCCGCGACGCCGATGTCGGCGAGCCGCTCCAGCGCCCACCAGCGCTGCGCCGACGTGACCAGGGCCAGCGGAGCCCCCTGCTCCGCGACCCGGGACACCAGCTCCGCCGCCCCCGGGACCGGCACGATGTCGGGCAGGTCCGGATGGTCGTAGTAGGACCGGATCTCCTCCATCACGGCCCGCGGGTCCAGGCCGGGCAGCACCTCGGGGATGACGTCCACCCCGCGGCGGCCCACGACGCGCCGCAACAGCGTCTCGTCGTACGTGATGCCGTGGTCCTCCAGGAACATCCGCCACAGGGCACGGTTGCGGATCTCGGTGTTGACCAGGGTGCCGTCGAGGTCGAAGAGCGCGGCCGTCGTCACCCGAACCTCACGACCACTCGAACAGCGCGTCACCCGCGTTCACGTCGCCCTCGGCGACGCCGGTCACCGAGCCCGCCGCGGCGTCGAGCGCGACCACGGGGCAGACCGGTGAGCGCCCGCCGGCCTCGATGGCCGCCGGGTCCCAGGCCACGACGGGCCGGCCCGCGCCGACGCGGTCGCCCTCGGCCGCGAGCAGGCGGAAGCCCTCGCCCTTGAGCTGCACGGTGTCGATGCCGAGGTGCACCAGCACGCCCCTGCCGTCGTCCCCCACCACGACGTACGCGTGCGGGTGCAGCTTCACGATCGTGCCGCTGATCGGGGCCACGGCCTCGACGGGCTCCCGTACGGGGTCGATCGCGGTCCCCGGGCCGACCATCGCCTGGGAGAACACCGGGTCCGGCACGGCGGCCAGGCCGATGACCGCCCCCGCGACCGGGGCGAGAACAGTCGTCAATGAAGCGCCCTTCCTGAGATCGGGCAGGCGTCGCCACAGGTCCGCCCGGGAACGGCGGACCCGCCGGCGACCTCCTGGTTAGATGTCCCGGTTCAGCCGATGATGTCCTCGATGTCGCTGGCGATGGTGTCGGCCTCGGGGCCCACCACGACCTGAACGACATTGCCCGCCGCCATCACTCCGTGGGCGCCGGCCGCCTTGAGCGCGGCCTGGTCCACCTTCGAGGCGTCGCGCACTTCGGTGCGCAGCCGGGTGATGCACGGCTCCACCTCGATGATGTTGTCGGCGCCACCGAGCCCGGCGATGATCGCCTCGGCGTCTGCAGCCATGGGGGTCCTCCTGTTGGTTCTGCCGGTCTGTCGTTCAGTCGGTCTGGGTGACCTTCTTCAGACCACGGGGGGAATCGGGGTCGATACCGAGCCTGCGCGCGAGCGCCTCGGTGAGCAACTGCCCGGGGACGATGAGTCCCAGCGGCGCCACCCACTCGGGCAGGTCCGGACCGTTCAGGGCGGCGGTCGAGGCGGCGGCGAGCCGTTCGCCGCCCCCGACGCCGAAGGCGGCGGCGCCCGCGCCGGTGACCCGCTCGGCCAGCGCGACCGTGCCCGCCAGCGTGGGCCCCTGCCCCGACGCCACCAGGATCGCCGGGGTATCGGCGTCCACGACCGCGATCGGGCCGTGCAGCAGGTCGGCGTACGACAGGCCCATGGCGTGCAGGTAACACGCCTCCTTGAGCTTGAGCGCCAGCTCCAGCGCGGTCGAGAAGGCCAGGCCGCGGCCGGAGACGACGACGCCGGGCTTGTCGGCCAGGCCCTCGACCACGGCGTCCAGGTCGCCGGGGTCGGAGATCAGCTTCTCCACCGCGTCCGGCACGCGCCGCAGGTCGTCGGGGTCGACGTCGGCGCCGAGGCCGATGGCGAGCACCGCCAGCGCGGCGAGCTGGGTCGTGTAGGTCTTCGTGGCCGGGACGGCCTTCTCCTCTCCCGCCAGGGTGCACAGCGCGAGGTCGGCGGCCTGGGCCAGCGGCGACTCCGCGCCGCCGTTGGTGATCGCGACGGTCTTCGCGCCGCAGTCCTTCGCCCACTGGAGGGTCTCGACGATCTCCTCCGTACGGCCGGACTGGGACAGGCCCACGGCCAGCACTCCGTCGAGGTCGAGCTTGCGGCGGTAGGTGGTGGCGACCGAGGGAGCGCCCAGCGCGGCCATCCGGCCCGCCCGCGTCTCGATCAGGTAGCGGCCGTAGACCGCCGCGTTGTCCGAGGTCCCGCGGGCGACGAACAGCAGGTGGCGGGTGCCGCGCGCGAGCGCCTCGACCTCGCCGGTCCTCGGGAGGAGGGCGTCCAGCGTCGCTCGGATCGCCGCGGGCTGCTCGGCGATCTCACCGCGCATCCTGGTCGTCATCAATGATCATCCTCTTGCTGGGCGAGATTTGTCCGTTATCGATCCGTCGCCGGCCCATACATTGACACACATTTCCCGGCTGTGGTCTAGTCCGGACTAGACCAGTAAGAACCTTAACTTATGCGGACGATCCAGAGCGAGAGGGGAGGGATCAGTGGCCCAGATCGATCCGGACAGCCCGGTGCCCAAGTACTTCCAGCTCCGGGAGATCCTGCTCGATCTCATCGAGAGCAACGAGCTGCCGATCGGTGCGGCGATCCCCTCCGAACGTGAACTGAGCCAGCGCTTCGACCTGTCTCGTATGACAGTACGGCAGGCCGTCGACCACCTGGTGTCCGAGGGCCGGTTGCACCGGGTCCCGGGCAAGGGCACGTTCGTGGCACGGCCGAAGATCGAGCTGGCGCTCCAACTCACCTCCTTCACCGAGGACATGCGGGCACGCGGCATGGAACCGGGCTCCCGCGATCTCGACCGGCGGGTGGTCCGGGCCAGCGCCCACCTCGCGCGGCAGCTCGGCATCCAGCCGGGAGACGCCGTCCACTTCATCGAGCGGTTACGCACGGCGGACGGGGAACCGCTGAGCATCGAGCGCGCCCACATCCCGGTCGCGCTCGCACCCGACCTCGACTCCTACGACCTGACCGGACGATCCCTGTACGCCCTGCTCGAGTCGCGTTACGGGCTCGTGATGGACGCCGGGGAACTGACCATCGACGGCGGCATCGCCGATCCGAGCGACGCCGACCTGCTCAAACTGCCCCGGGGCGGGGCCGTGCTGTTACTGCAGCGCCGGTCCTTCGCCGGCGGGGTGTGCGCCGAACTCGGCGTCTCCACCTATCGCGCCGACCGCTACCAGCTCCGGACACTCCTCGGAGCCCCGGCCAGACGCCTCTAGTAGTCCCCCCATCCTGGAGGAACACCAGATGAGTTCCACCTCCGCCGACGCGGGCCTGCCGGCCGCACCCGCCAGCCAGAACGCGGTGATGACCGCGCTGTCCCGCATCGGCCGTTCCCTGATGCTCCCGATCGCGGCGCTGCCCGCCGCGGCTCTCCTGCTCCGTCTCGGCCAGGACGACCTTCTCGGCCGTACGGACAACGCGACCCTCGACAAGATCGCGCAGATCATCGGCGGCGCGGGCGGCGCCCTGTTCGACGCGCTGCCGCTGCTGTTCGCGGTCGGCGTGGCGGTCGGCTTCGCCCGCAGGGCCGACGGCTCGACCGCCCTGGCGGCCGTGGTCGGCTACCTCGTCTGGGACCGGGTCACCCACCTGATGTTCTTCGACGCCGCCGCGGACTCGGCCGTGCACAAGAAGGTGGCCCAGTCGGTCCTCGGGGCGGACGGCAAGCCGTCGGAGGCGCTCAACCTGGCGTCGGCCAACCCGACCGGAGTCCTCGGCGGCATCCTCATGGGCCTCGTCGCGGCCATCCTCTGGCAGCGGTTCTACCGCACGAAGCTACCCGCCTATCTGGCCTTCTTCGGCGGCCGCCGCTTCGTGCCGATCCTCACCGCGGTGTCCGGACTCGTGCTCGGCGTCGTCTTCGGCCTGATCTGGCAGCCCATCGGTGAGGGCCTGAGCAACTTCGGCGACTGGCTGACCCGCAACTCCGCGCTCGGCGCCGGTATCTACGGCATCGTCAACCGTGGTCTCATCCCCTTCGGCCTGCACCACTTCGTCAACTCGATCGTGTGGTTCACCGTGCCGGACTGCACCGTCGGCGCGACCCACGCGGCAGGCGACCTGAACTGCTACTTCGCCGGCCAGGACGGCGCGGGCGCGTTCATGGCGGGCTTCTTCCCGGTCATGATGTTCGGCCTGCCGGCCGCCGCGATCGCCATGTGGCGGGCCGCCCCGGCACACCGCCGCGCCACGGTCGGCGGCATCATGATTTCCTCCGCGCTGATTTCCTTCTTCACCGGCATCACCGAGCCGATCGAGTTCGCCTTCATCTTCGTGGCCCCGGTGCTGTTCGCGGTCCACGCGCTGCTCACCGGCATCTCGATGGCCGTGGTCGCGGCCCTGGACGGACGGCTCGGCTTCGGGTTCTCCGCCGGCGCGATCGACGCCTTCTTGAACGCGACGAAGAACAACACCCACAACTTCTGGCTGATCCTGCTGATCGGCGTCGTCTACTTCGTCCTCTACTACGTGATCTTCAGCTTCCTCATCAAGAAGCTGAACATCATGACGCCCGGTCGTGAGCCCGAGCCCGACGTGGACTCCGGCGAGAGCGCCGACACGGCGCGGGCCCGCGCCTGACGCGTCACGTCCCCGCCCAGGGAAACAGGGGCGCCCGGCGATCCCGGGCGCCCCTGTTGCGTGTTCCGCCATTGCGGATGCCGCTAAATAGCGCTCGCCGATGCCCGAATCCCGCGGCGCTCGTGCCGGCCGGAGAGAATTTTTCCGGGCAAAGGACAGCAGAAAGGGTCCCCGGCTCGGCAAAGTTGGAGTTCCCCCGTATCAGGAGGGATGACCGCAATCTCTATTAGGCGTCAGGTTCACGACGCACGAGAGCGGAGTCCCCGATGCCCAAGCCCGTCCCCCTGCCACGGCTCGCGTCCGTTCCCCCGGCCGATCCTCCGTACGACGAGCACGACGGCGGCGGTCACATCACACGCCCCGGCACCTGCGGCGCGCTCGCCCTGGCCCCCGCCCGTGTGCCACGGCCGGCGCTGCCGTACGGCGGTCCGCCGGGCGCGCCCACGGACGAGCGGCGCCTGCGGGGGCTCGGCCAGGCGCTCGCGGAGATCCTGGCGGGCCGCCGGCCGCCGGAGACCGTCGCCGGCCGGCTCACCGAACGGGCCTACCGCGAACTGGTCCGGGCCGGGAAGATGATCGACGCCGAACGGCCGCCCCTGACGGGCCTGCCCCACGTGCAGCGCCCTCGCGACGGGGTGATCGAGATGTGCCTGCTCGTGCACTGCGGGCCGCGCAGCCGCGTGCTCGCCGTACGGCTGGAGCGGCAGGGCACGCAGTGGCTGGTCACCGAGTTCGAGACCGCGTGACAACGCGAAGGACCCCGCCGGTGATGGTCCGGCGGGGTCCTTCTCCGATCAGCTCACGCCTGCTGCTGGTTGCGCGGGTCGCCGTGGCAGCGCTTGTACTTCTTGCCCGAGCCGCAGGGGCAGGGCGCGTTGCGCTCGATGTCGCCGTACGCGGCGCGCTGCTCGGGCGTCGACCGCACCCGGCTGACCTCCACGTCGCCGCTCTCGCCCGGCGCGCTGTAGACCATCTCGGCCGGCCGCGACGGCTGCCGCAGCGCCCGGGCGATGATCGACCCCGCCTCGGCGACCGCCGTGTCCTCCTCGGCGTTCTCCTCGACGATCGGGTTGGCCTGCACCTCGACCTCGAGGTTGAACAGGTAGCCGACCGACTCCTCCTTGATGCCGTCGAGCATCGCGGAGAACATCTCGTAGCCCTCGCGCTGGTACTCGATCAGCGGGTCCTTCTGGGCATAGGCGCGCATGCCGATGCCCTCCTGGAGGTAGTCCATCTCGTAGAGGTGCTCACGCCACTTGCGGTCGAGCACCGAGAGGATGACCCGGCGCTCCAGCTCGCGCATGGCCTCGGAGCCGAGCTGCTCCTCGCGGCGGTCGTAGGCCGCGAGCGCGTCCTCCTTGACCTTCTCCGCGATGATCTCCGCCGTCAGCTCCTCCCGGTCGCCGCCGACCTCCCGCTCGATGAGCTCCTCGACCGTGAACGAGATCGGGTAGAGCTGGCGGAACGCCTTCCACAGCTTGTCGAGGTCCCACTCCTCGGCGAAGCCCTCGGCGGTCGCGCCCTTGACGTACCCGTCGATGACGTCGGTGATGAAGCCGCGGACCTGCTCGTGCAGGTCGGCGCCCTCCAGCACCCGCCGCCGCTCGGCGTAGATGACCGTGCGCTGGCGGTTCATCACCTCGTCGTACTTCAGAACGTTCTTGCGGATTTCGAAGTTCTGCTGCTCGACCTGGTGCTGGGCGGAGGCGATGGCCTTGGACACCATGCCCGACTCGATCGGCACGTCGTCCGGGATGTTGAGCCGCGTCATGATCATCTCGACCCGGGCCGAGTTGAACAGCCGCATGAGGTCGTCCTCGAGCGACAGGTAGAACCGCGACTCGCCGGGGTCGCCCTGACGGCCGGAACGACCGCGGAGCTGGTTGTCGATGCGCCGCGACTCGTGCCGCTCGGTGCCCAGCACGTAGAGCCCGCCGAGCGCGACGACCTCCTCGTGCTCGGCCTTGACGGCCTCCTTGGCCTTCTCCAGCGCCTCGGGCCAGGCCTTCTCGTACTCCTCCGGAGTCTCGGTCGGCGACAGGCCGCGCTGCTGGAGCTCGGCGGCGGCGCGGAACTCGGGGTTGCCGCCGAGCATGATGTCGGTGCCTCGACCGGCCATGTTGGTCGCCACGGTGACCGCGCCCTTGCGGCCCGCCTCGGCGACGATCGCGGCCTCCCGGGCGTGGTTCTTCGCGTTCAGGACCTCGTGCGGGATGCCCTGGCGCTTGAGCATCCGCGACAGCTTCTCGGACTTCTCGACGCTGGTGGTGCCGACGAGGACCGGCTGGCCCTTCTCGTGACGCGCCTTGATGTCCTCGACGCACGCCTGGAACTTGGCGTCCTCGGTCTTGTAGACGACGTCCGGCTGGTCCTTGCGGATCATCGGCCGGTTGGTCGGGATCGGGACGACGCCGAGCTTGTAGGTCTGGTGGAACTCGTTGGCCTCGGTGGCGGCCGTACCGGTCATGCCGGCGAGCTTGTCGTACAGGCGGAAGTAGTTCTGCAGGGTGATCGTGGCGAGAGTCTGGTTCTCGTCCTTGATCTTCACGCCTTCCTTGGCCTCGATGGCCTGGTGCATGCCCTCGTTGTAACGACGGCCGTGCAGGACGCGCCCGGTAAACTCGTCGACGATCAGGACCTCGCCGTCGACGACGATGTAGTCCTTGTCCCTCTTGAACAGTTCCTTGGCCTTGAGCGCGTTGTTGAGGAACTGCACGAGGTGGGTGTGCTCGGGCTTGTAGAGGTTGTCGATGCCGAGCCAGTCCTCGACCTTCTCCACACCGGACTCGAGGATGCCCACGGTGCGCTTCTTCTCGTCGACGACGTAGTCGCCGGTGCTCTCCTCGCCGTCCTTGCCCTCGGTGCCGCGCCGCAGCCTCGGCACGATCTTGGCGAACTCCTGGTACCACTTGGCCGACTGCTCGCCGGGGCCGGAGATGATGAGCGGGGTCCTGGCCTCGTCGATCAGGATCGAGTCGACCTCGTCCACGATGGCGTAGTTGTGGCCGCGCTGGACGCACTCCTCGATCGACCACGCCATATTGTCGCGGAGGTAGTCGAAGCCGAACTCGTTGTTCGTGCCGTACGTGATGTCGGCGTTGTACGCCTTGCGGCGCTCCTCCGGCGACATGTTGGCCAGGATGACGCCGACCTCCAGGCCGAGGAAGCGGTGGACGCGGCCCATGGTCTCGGCGTCGCGCTTGGCCAGGTAGTCGTTGACCGTGACGACGTGGACGCCCTTGCCCGAGAGCGCGTTGAGGTAAGCGGGGAGCGTACAGGTGAGCGTCTTGCCCTCACCGGTGCGCATCTCGGAGATGTTGCCCATGTGCAGGTTGGCGCCGCCCATGATCTGCACGTCGAAGTGGCGCTGCCCGAGCACCCTGCGGGCGGCCTCGCGCACGGTCGCGAACGCCTCGGGGAGCAGGTCGTCGAGGGACTCGCCGTCGGCGTAACGCTGCTTGTACTCGTCGGTCAGCCCTCGGAGCTCGGCGTCGGTCAGGCTCGTGAAGTCCTCTTCAATGGAGTTGACCTGCTCGGCGATGCGCTTGAGCTTCCGCAGAGTCTTGCCTTCGCCGGCGCGAAGGATCTTGTCGAGAATGAACGGCACTTTAAGTAAAGCTCCTCGCAGGTCTACCTCGGTTGATCACCGGGGTGTGAGGACGAGACATACTTCCCCGCTAGCTATCGTAGGCGGTTCCGGTACCAGACACACCCACCCGCGATCGACGGAGCGCCGCGGCACAATCGCATAACTCATGCGGGGAAAACCGCATCCAGGGTTCCCCCGATGTCCCGACCGCCGCCGCCATCAGGTAGAAAACGGGGTATGGCACAGAGCGGACACCAGGGCAGCCACGCGGGTAGCGCCAAATCTTGGCTCGCCGTCATCATCATCCTCATCGGCTTCGCGTTCGGGGGTGTGGCGCTGACCCTCGGCCCGAACTGGCTCCTCGTCTGGATCGGCGTGGGCATCTGCGCGGTCGGCGGGCTGATCGCGCTCGCGGTCGACATCTTCTCGGACGTGATCGTGGACGCGCCCCGGCAGGTCCCGGTCCAGGACCACCACTCTCCGTTCGAGCACCGGTCCATCGGCTCCTGAGGCTCTCCCGGGGCCACACCCGAACCACCGTAAGCGTTTTGTCGGTCACAGCGTCTAGCATCTCGGGCTGTGACCGACCCCACTGCCGATCTCACCGCCGATGAGGCCCGCAGGATCATCCTCCGGGCCCAGGGTTTCCTCGGCGCCGCCGCCACCCGCGGCGGCGTTCCCGCCATGCTGCGGCGTGTCGGCGCCGTCCAGCTCGACACCATCTCCGTCCTCGCCCGCTCCCACGAGCTGGTCGCGTACGCGCGCCTCGGGCCGGTCGGCCGCGCCTCGGTCGAGCGGGCCTACTGGGACGATCCCGCCCGGGCCTTCGAATACTGGTGCCACGCCGCCTGCATTCTGCCCATCGAGCAGTGGCCGCTGTACGCCTTCCGCCGCCGTGCCTTCCGGGAGCGGCGCTTCCGCTGGCACGAGGTGCCGCCCATCGTCGACAAGGTCCTCGAGCAGGTGCGCTCGGACGGCCCCCTCACCACGGCCGACATCGGCGGCGCCAAGAATGGAGGCCCGTGGTGGGACTGGTCGGACGCCAAGATCGCCATAGAGTTCCTGCTCGACATCGGTGAGATCGTCTGCACCCGGCGGGTGGGCTGGCGGCGCGTCTACGAGCTGGCCGAGCGCGCGGTCCCGGCGGACCTGCTCGCCCAGGACCTGCCCGACGAGGAGTGCGTGACCCGGCTGACCACCATCGCGGGACGGTCGCTCGGCGTGGCGACCAGGGCGGACCTGGTGGACTTCACCCGTGTCAGGGGCAAGCACGCCGCCATGCTCGACGAGGCGCTGCTGAGCGGCGCCGCCGGCCTCGTGCCCGTACGCGTGGCCGGCTGGCCCACACGGCGCGGCTCGGGCGCGAACGGACCGAACGCCTGGGCCGACCCCGCGGCGCTGGAGAGCGAGCCGCGCGGGCGGCACCGCACCACTCCGCTGTCGCCGTTCGACTCCCTCATCTGGGAGCGGGCGCGGGCCGAGCGTGTGTTCGGTGTCAACCACCGCTTGGAGGCGTACGTGCCGAAGGACAAGCGGGTGCACGGTTACTTCGCGATGCCGGTGCTGGCCGGCGGGCGGATCATCGGCCGGGTGGACCCGGCCCGCGAGGGCGCCACACTGGTCGCCCGGCAGGTCGGCTTCGAGCCGGGTGGCGGCCGCGCCAAGGCCGTGGAGGCGATGAGCGACGCGCTGTGGGAGGCCGCGAGCTGGGTCGGCTGCACGGATGTGCGCGTGGAACGGGTCGTCGCGGCGGATCTGGAGGCCCCGTTACGCGCGGCGGTGGCCCGCGGTCCCGTCAGGTGATCTCCAGCAGCCGCTCGCGCACGGCGTAGACCACGGCCTCCATCCGCGAGTGGAGCTGGAGCTTCTCCAGGATGTTGCGGACGTGGTTCTTCACCGTGTTCTCGGAGATGAACAGCTCCTTGGCGATCTCGCGGTTGTTCATGCCCTTCGCGACGAGGCGCAGGACCTCCATCTCCCGCTCGGTCAGGCGGGGGGCCGGGAGCTGGGGAGGCCGCTCGGCCTCCTTGCGGCTCATGGTCGCGAACTCGCTGATCAGTTTGGCCGCCATGGCGGGGTTGATGAGCGACTGGCCCTCGTGGACGCCGCGTACGGCGTCGGGCACCTCGTCGATCTGGACATCCTTGAGCAGATAACCGGTCGCGCCCGCCTTGATCGCCTCGAAGAGGTCCTCTTCCTCGTCGCTGACCGTCAGCATGATGATCCGGGTGCTCGGCACCGACTCCTTGATCTTCCGAGTCGCCCCGATGCCGTCCAGCTTCGGCATGCGGACGTCCATCAGGACCACGTCCGGCATCAGCCGATCCGCGAGCTCGACCGCCTCCCGGCCGTCGCTCGCCTCGCCTACCACCTCGATGTCCGCCTCCGCGGCCAGCGCGAGCTCCAGGCTCCGGCGGATCAGCGCGTGATCGTCCACGATCAGCACACGGATCGGCTCGCCTCCACCTGCTGCTCGGGCCGCCTCGTCGGGTCGGGTCACGGAACCTCCTTGCGGGGGCCAAGGACGCTGGATCGCCATCATTACACGGTTCCAGGGTGCTTAGGGATCTTCGTCGTACCTCCGGCGCCCGGACGGCCTGATGCGGCAGGCGGGCGCGTCACCGGATGCCGTGCTCGGCGAAGAACTCGGCGACCGTGGGGCCCATGGGGGTCAGCTGCTGGTGAAGAGTACGAAGCGGCACGAGCGGATCCGTGAAATGCTCCCGGGCGATGGTGCCCCACCCCGTCGGCCCCTCGAGGACGCGCCACGCGTCTTTGACGATCGAGCCGTCGGGAACCTGGGCCGCGGCCTTTTCGATCAACTGGGCCCGGTCGCGCAGGACCTCGGCGACCGTGCGAACGGTCCGCGTCACCGTGCCCAATTCCGACTGCACTCGGTCACGGTGCGGACCTTTCCACTGCATCCGGCCGATGCTCTCGCCGACGGGCTTCAGCACCTCCTCAATGGCTTCGGCCAGATCCCGGTGCTCGTACGCCAACCGCGTCAAGTCATCGTGGAGTGACATCCCCGTTTTCCGATCCGAACGAAACCGGCAGCTTATTTATCCTTCCACAACCTATAAAGATAGGCTATGTTCCTGCCTTGTGGCACCGGAGCGCGTGGTCGATCCAGACGAACTCGAACAATTGGCCAAGCAGCTCACCGACAAGCGACAACTGGCCGAACTGTACTACAAGCGGGCCTGCCAGTTCTTGGGACAGCCAGGGGCGAATGCGCTGGTGACCGTGCTGCGATGGGCCGACGACACCGCCACCGAACTGCGTAAACGCGCCACCATCGCACGCGCCGAGGTAAAGGGCGGCGACCCGATCGGCGCATTGTCCGCATTCGGCCTGACCACCGCAATCGGGACCGTTTCCGGCGATGACCAAAACCGGCTGCGGAAAGACCTGAAAAAGGTCATCGGCGACAACGCCGCGTCCACTCCGGAACAGCGAGCTCAGGCGATCCGCACGTTCTTCGGGAAACTGACCGCCGCCGAACGGTCCTGGCTGGCCATCGACCAGCCCGGCGTGGTCGGCCGGCTGGACGGGGCTCCGGCGAACGTCCGCTACGCCGCGAACCGGCTCGTGATCGAGCGGACACTCGCCCACGAACAGGAGGAGCTGGCCACGCTGAAGGCCACCACCCCCAAGGACCCCCGGGTGGCACTCCTCGAAGAGCGGGTGGCCCGCATGACGGAGTTCCTCCGGCCCCGGGTGACCGGTGACGGTCAGTCCAAGCCCCGTCAGTTCCTGCTGTTCGATCCCGCCGACGACGGGAAGGTCGCCGAGGTCTTCGGGGATTTGAGCAAGGCCGAGCACGTCGCCGTCATGGTCCCCGGCATCACCAACCGGCTCGACAACTACCAAGACCTTGCCCAAGACGCAAAGGAGCTCATTAGAGATCCCGCCACTAGAAAGGATTTACCGAAAACGGCGGTGATCACCTGGCTGGGGTATGACACGCCCGAGCTGGGGGATTCGGTGCTGCCGGCCAAAGCCGAGGCCGGCGCCCCCGCGCTGCGTTCGTTCCGTGCCGGGCTGGAGGCGGCCAAGGGGGCGAAGTTCGCGCTGTTCGCCCACAGCTACGGCACGCTGCTGTCCAGTAAGGCGCTGCAGCTGGGGACGCCGTTCGACTCCGTGGTGTTCATGGGGAGCCCGGGCCTGGGCGCGAACGTCAAAAGCGTGGCCGACCTCAAGCTCGCGCCCGGCACCCCGGTGTTCGCCATGCGCGCCCCCGGCGACTGGGTGTCCTACAGCGAAGCGCACGGAAAAGACCCGGCGGAACTGCCGGGCATCCGGCGGCTGGCCACCGGCCACTCCTCCGGGCACAGCCAGTACTACATACCGGATAACACGGCACTGCAGAACCTGCAGACGATCCTCACCGGAGACGGGTGTTACCAATCGTTCCTGGGCTCACCGGAACTCGACGACGAGCAGTTCGGTGCCAGTTCCGCCCGGGTTCTCGTCAAGGAACTGCAGAGCAGGGTGCCGCAGTGGAAGGTGGGCGAACTCGGCGCGGTGTTCGAGCCGGCGATCAACAGCGCCCTCGACGGGAACGCCGATCTCACGACGAAGGCCGCCCGGATCCTGCAAGCGCTGCAAAAAGCCGACCTCGATGGCTATTTCACCAAAGAGGACATCGCAGCGATCACGGCCAAGACTCTCGCGGCATCCGGCGAGCTGATCGTGAAGAGATACGGCACGATGTCGCTACCCGCACCACAGTGAGGGACCCACAGCCCAGATGACTTCCCTGTCCCAGAGCCACCGCATCGCCTTCGCGATGCTATGCCTGCCCATGTTCCTGACCGGCTGTACACGTGAACCGGAAGTGGAGATGACCCCCGAGCAATCACGCCAAGTCTTCGTCGCCGAGGCCAAGGCCATCATCCAGGCCGTTTTCCCCGACGTCGATCCCCGCGTCATCCTCATCGATAAGGACGTACCGTGCGGCGGTCCCGTCGGCACAGACTCCAGCAGCGTCGAAAGCAGCTATACCGTCTTCAGTGAAGCCCCGGATGGCACGCAGAATCCCGACGAGGTGTTCCGCAAGGTCATCGATGTGCTGAAACAACGCGGCTGGACAATCAACTACAGCGATTCGCGCCTGGCCGGGGCGCGACGCAAGGGATTCGGCGGTTTCCGAGTCGGCATCGGGGACGCTCCGATCAGCATCAACATCGACGGAAGGACCGAGTGCGTAGAAAACCCGGATAAATAGGCTCCCGACGTTTCCCGCAACCGGACCGTCCTCAACCCCCGCCGCGGGCAGGACATCGCGGCGATCACCGCCAAGACTCCCTCCCGGCCATCCACACAAACGCTCTACGGAAAGTGGCCGAAAGCCGCTCCCTCGTGCTCGCGAGCGCTCAACTCGGCACACGCCAGCCGGATCGAGAACCCGCGCGCCGCTACCGCGAGGGGAGTGCGGGCGCGCCGTCCGGCTCCCCGCGTGCGCCTACCGCCGAAATCCGGAGCGGCTCTTCGGCCTGTTCGAGGCCACGTCGTCGATCGGGACCTCGGTCACGGGTGAAAACGCGAGCAGGCCGGACCTGGCAATAGGTCCGGCCTGCGTACGGCGAACGGGCTAGCCTTCCACGAGCCTGAGCACCCCGTAGTTGTAGCCGCGCCGTCGGTAGACCACGCTCGGCAGGTTCGACTCCTTGTCCCGGAACAGGTAGAAGTCGTGCCCCACCAGCTCCATCTCCAGGAGCGCCTGGTCGATCGTCATGGGGTCGGCCTTGTGGAACTTCTCGCGTACGATCAGTGGTCCTTCACCGTCCATCTCGATGGGCACGATCGGCTCACCGCCCTCGTCCCGCTCGCCGGGGGTCTCGGCCGGGACCTCGGCGACCGCCTCCGGCTCCGGTTCCTTCCGGAGGGTTGCGGCCTCCCGCCGCTGGGCCTCCACCGCCGAGGTGTACTCGGCCACCGAGCGAGGGCAGTTCTTTCCGTGGTGGATCTTGCGGCGGTCGGCGAGTCTCCGCAGCCGCTCCTCCAGCTTGTCGATGGCGATGTCCAGCGCCGAGAACCGGTCGTCCGCGCACGCCTCGGCGCGGATGGCCGGGCCGCGCGAGTGGATCGTCAGCTCCACCCGTTCACGCTGCCCGCTCTGCCGGTGATTGGGCTCCTTCGAGACCTCTACGTCGATCTGGATGAGCTTATTGTTGAGCTTCTGAACCCTGGCCAGCTTGGACGTCACTTGATCGCGGAACCGGTCACCCACAGTGGTGTGCCGTCCCTTGACGATGATTTCCACGCAAAGCCCCCCTTCGCACATCGGCGGTGGCACGCGCTCGTGGACACCCGTCCGGCCGACCTGGTCTTCGTCCCCACATCCGCCTGCTGAGGGGTTCGCAGCTCACTCGCCACTAATGCCCTTCTCCTCTGACGGGGGACATCTGGACCCCCGGGAGGGCAGGACTTACCTCTAAGCCGCACCGTGATCGGTCGACCAAGAGTCGCCTTACGTGGGCCGTTTCGCCTGCGGCTGGCATCGGCTAACCAGACCTGACTCCGCGAGGGAGCCGGCCCGGCGCAACCACGGACCCGAACGGGTGCCATGTCTGAACGCTAGTCGCTACCGACGGGAATGTCAGCCGGGAGATCGGCTAAACGATCACTTTGCGTGATACCGGTTGCCGTCTGCCCGTTGGAAAATTCGCGGTCATATTCATGGAATCCCCGCCGCGGCCGCATCCACACCTGCCGTGAGCAGGCAAGTCGCCGCGAAGTCGGCCGTACGCCGTGCCATGACGGCATGCCCCGGCGTTGGCCGGATCTTTACCGTCTGTGATTACCGCCACTCCGGTGCCTCCGGCGTGTCGCGGCGACGGTGACGGCGGCCCACGCCTCGGCTCCCCCGGCGCGCAACGCCCGGGCCGCCTCCGCCAGCGTGGCCCCGGTCGTGATCACGTCGTCCACCAAGACCACGGCGACGGCCCGCGTACCGCGGCCAGAGAGCCGTAGCCGCGCCGCCGCGCCCGGCACGGCCTCGAATGCCCCGGACAGGTTCGCGGCCCGCTCCGCCGATCCCAGCCCCGCCTGGTCGGCCACGCGCCGGCTCTGCCGCAGCAGGGGCGCGAGGGCGGCGGGCCTGCCGTGCCGGCACAGCTCGCGCGCCGCCGCCCGGGCGACGGCGCGTACGGGATCGTGCCCGCGCCGGCGGGAGGCGGCCCGGGCGCTCGGCACCGGCACCAGCCACACCGGTCTCCGGCCGAGGCCGCGATCGAAGCCGCGGTCGAGGCCCCGGTCGGCCGCCCACGCGGTCACACAGGAGCTCACCGAGGCGGCCAGGACCGGCACCAGGGCCGTCCGGCCGCGTTCCTTGCAGGCGAGGATCACCCGGCGGGCCGCCCCCTCGTACGCGGTGGCCGACCAGCAGTCCGGCAGGCCCGGCGGCGGCGGGTCCGGCGGCCGGGGCGCGGGCTGCCGCAGCAGCTCATCCGTGCAGGACGGGCAGGCCGCCGCGCCCGGCACGCCGCATCCGGCGCAGCGGGGCGGGAGGATCAGATCGAGCAGGGCCCACGGCACGCCCTCAGCATGCCGCCCGCCACCGACAATCCGCCGCGGGCGGCTCAGCCGAGGGGATAGACGGGGTTGGTGGCGCCGTTGTCGGCGCGGGGCGTCCAGGCGTGCTTGTCGACGCTGTAGGTGAGCACCTGGCCCTCGTCGGCCGCCGCGAGGATGTGGTCGGGGACGGCCGCGATCGACTTGATCTTGGAGTCGAGCTTGATGGGGCCCTCGTCGGAGGGCATGCCCTCCATCACCGACCAGGTGGCCAGTTCCTGACCGCTTCTGCCCTCGGACAGCACGAGCAGGTCGGTGGCGTCCTGCCAGGCGATGTCCTTGATCTTCTGCCCGTCGCGCGGCGCGATGAGCGTCCGCACGGACTCGATGCGGGTCTGCTGGCCGTTGCGGACGATCGTGCCGATCTTCACCGAGGTGCCGAGCCCGTCGTCGAGGATCGCGGCGATCCGGGCTCCGTCACGGGAGACCCGCAGCTTGACGATGCGCCCGTTCGACAGCTCGTCGTCGATGTCCACTCGGCGGGCCCGGCCGTTGTCGGCCGTCCAGATCCGGCTCTCGTGCGGGTTCACCCTCTCGGCCGCCCAGACGGCCCCGTAACGGTCCCAGGAGGGCGGGCTCATGTCCTTGCCCGCGATCCACCGCTGCCACTGGCTGCCGGGAGTCATCGGGGCGACGTAGACCCCGTCGCCGTTGACCAGGGCGGCCACGAGGGGCGGGAACTCGTTGGTGCTGGAGACGGCCGGCTGGGAGAACTTGCCCGCCTGCTCACCGGCCGCGCCGGGCACCGGTGTGCCGTCGCCCTTCTCCTTGAGCTGCAGCAGCCTGCCGTCCTGCATGTAGTACGCCTGCACCGAGCCGGTCAGCACGTTCGGGTCGTACCGGGCGTAGTCGGCCGGCCGGAACCGCTGCCCGGACCCGCCGTTCGCGCGGATCTCGACGGTGCGGCCGGTGACCAGCTCGCCGAGCGTCCACACGAGCTGCGCCTTCAGCGCGTCGAGGTGATCGGAGGATACCGTGTCCAGCTCCGAGGAGAAATCGAGCACGACCGTGTCGCCCTCGACGGTGATCTGGTTGAGCTCGATCCCCGGCGGGAACGCGCTGCTCACCGCGTCTTTGATGGACGAGGTCGGCCCGGCGATCAGCCGGCGGACCAGCGTCTCGGGCACGCCCCTATCGGGTTCGATGGGCACCCACACCCGGTCCACCACGAGGCCGATCTCCCGGGTGGCGGGCGGGTAGTAGAGGTCCACCTTCCGGTACGCGCGCCACAAATCGTCGTACGACAGCAGGCGGGCGTCGGGCGCGACGTCGATCCGCCACTCGCCGTTCAGCTTGACCAGCGTGAACGGTGCGGCGAAGGTGCCGCCGCCCGGAGTCGATCTGCCCTCTGGGTCGATCGTGGCGACCGTCGTGCCCTTCAGCGTCACCGTCGTCCGCGTGGCGTTCTGGAGGTTCTGCGGGTGGTCCGCCTCGATCTTGCCTTCGTAGACCTGGGTCTGCCGCCAGGGGTTCCAGCGCTTGGCCTCGCCCGGCGTGAGGTACTCGCGGGCGACGCGCAGCTCGCTGTCGTCGAAGGCCGCCATGGCGGCCTGGAAGCCCTTGACGATGTCCTCGGGCGGGGCGCCCTTCTTGGGCGGGGTCGCGATGAGCCGCACGTACGGCTGGCTGAGCGTGTCCTTGCCCTGGTCCTCCTGGGCGACGCGCGGGCTGCCGCTCGTGGGCACGGTGGCGCACCCGGCGCCGCCGGAGACCAGGACGAGCGCCGCGCCCGCGGCCGCGGCGAACCGGCGGGCGCCGAGCCGCTCACTCCGCATCGAAGGCCCCCGCCTCCACGTTCTCCCGCGCCGGCGGCGTCTCCGGCACGCGGGAAGGCGTCTCCGGCACGCGGGAGGGGGTCTCCTGCGTGCGCGGCGGCGTCTCCGGCACGGTGCCGATGGCCGGCGTCAGGACCGGCGTGGCGTGGCCGCGCCACGTGCGCCGCATCTCGACCTCCGGCGGCACGAGCGGGAGCGGCGACCCGCGCAGCGGCGCCCCCGCCACGCGCGGCAGCGACAGGCGGAACTGGCTGCCCTCTCCCGGCGCGCCCCACGCCTGGAGCCAGCCGCCGTGCAGCATGGCGTCCTCCCTGGAGATCGCCAAGCCGAGCCCGGTGCCGCCGATGGTCCGGGCGCGGGAGGGATCGGCCCGCCAGAAGCGGTCGAAGACCAGGTTCTCCTCCCCCGGCTTGAGGCCGACCCCGAAGTCGCGTACTGCCACGGCCACGGCGTCGCGGTCGGCGCCGAGCGTGACGACGATGTCCTTGCCCTCACCGTGCTCGATGGCGTTGAAGAGCAGGTTGCGCAGGATGCGCTCGACCCTGCGGCTGTCCACCTCGGCCACGCACGGCTCGTTGGGCAGGCGCAGCTCGAACCGGGTGGCCTGCCGCTCGGCGAGCGTCTCGGAGTCGCCCACCGCACGCAGGACCACATCGCGCATGTCGACGGGCTCCAGGTCGAGCGTGGCCGCCCCCGCGTCGTGCCGGCTGATCTCCAGCAGGTCGGCGAGCATCGACTCGAAGCGTTCGAGCTGGTTCTGCATGAGTTCGGCGGCCCGGGCCGAGGCGGGATCGAAGTTCTCGCGGCCCTCGTACAGCAGGTCGGCGGCCATGCGGACGGTCGTCAGCGGCGTGCGCAGCTCGTGCGAGACGTCGGAGACGAACTGCCGCTGCACCTGCGAGAGCTCCTCGAGCTGGTGGATCTTCACGGCGAGGTTGGACGCCATCTCGTTGAACGAGGTCGCCAGCCGGGCGAGGTCGTCCTCGCCGCGCACCTTGAGCCGCTCCTCCAGCCGGCCCGCGGCGAGCCGTTCCGCCGCCTGGCGCGCGAGCCGTACGGGCGTGACCACCTGGCGGGTGACCAGCGAGGCGACGCCGGCGAGCAGGAGCACGAGCGCGGCCCCCGCGCCGAAGACCATCTGCTGCACCGTGAGCAGCGTCTTCTCCTCGTCGCCGAGCGGGAAGACGTGGTAGATCTCGTAGGTCCCGTTCACCCGGGCGCCGACCACCAAGCCGCTCTCCGGCGGCTTGGACCCGATGTACCTGATCGTGGCGAACGCCTTCCAGAGCGACTGCTCGTCGCTGCTTTGGACCTTCGCGCGCAGGGAGGCCGGGATGCTCGACCAGTCGATCTGCCCGGACGCCCGGCCCTCGCCGACCGAGCCGTCGTTGAAGATGACGATGTCGTAGCGGCCGCCGGAGCGGTCGGTCAGCGCCTTGGCCGCCTCGTCCACGGGGTTGACCGTCTGCCCCTGAGCCGTGGTGTCCTGGGCGCTGTCGGTCACGTCCGCGGGCTGCGCGAGGTAGCCGCTCGCGGTCGCGACGTTCGCCCGCGACTCCTCCACGGCGGCCACCTCGCTGGAGGTCAGCACCGAGGCGCTGATCGACTGCATCAGGAAGACGCCGAGGACGGCCACGACCGCCATCGACAGCACCAGCGTGCTGGTGACGACACGGAGCTGGAGCGAGCGCCGCCAGGCGTGCCGCAGCCGGCCAGCGAGTCGGCGCGCGCGTCTGCGGACCCCGCGGGCGATCTGACCCAGGGTCCGGCGACGCGGCTTCTTCGCTGGGACCGGCATGGCGGTTGCGTACGACTCAGGCGGGGCCGGCCTTGTAGCCCACACCCCGGACCGTGACGACGATCTCCGGGTGCTCGGGGTCCTTTTCGATCTTCGCGCGCAGGCGCTGGACGTGGACGTTTACCAGACGGGTGTCGGCGGCGTGCCGGTAGCCCCAGACCTGCTCGAGCAGCACCTCGCGGGTGAAGACCTGGCGGGGCTTGCGGGCCAGCGCGACCAGCAGGTCGAACTCCAGCGGCGTGAGGTTGATGGTCTCGTCGCCGCGCTTGACCGAGTGACCGGCCACGTCGATGGTGATGTCGCCGATCTGCAGGATCTCCGGCGTGGGCTCGTCGGTGCGGCGCAGGCGGGCGCGCACGCGGGCGACGAGCTCCTTCGGCTTGAACGGCTTGACGATGTAGTCGTCCGCGCCGGATTCCAGTCCGAGCACGACGTCGATGGTGTCGCTCTTGGCGGTGAGCATCACGATCGGAACACCGGACTCCGCGCGGATCCGGCGGCAGACGTCGATGCCGTCGGCGCCGGGGAGCATCAGATCGAGCAGGACGAGGTCCGGCCGGGTGTCCCTGAAGGCGTCGAGCGCCTTGTCTCCGTCGGACACGAACGACGGCTCAAAACCCTCCCCGCGCAAGACGATGCCGAGCATCTCGGCGAGAGCGGCGTCGTCGTCGACGACCAGCACGCGTCCTTTCATGGCCCCTCATTCGTACGCGTATGGGAGATTTGGGCGTTTGTCACAGGTTCCCCCGCAGGCTACCGGCGGCCGCCGCTTGGGTGTTACACGACCATGACAGAGGATGGAGTTTAGGCGCAGCAGACGAAGCGCGCGATTACCTGACCAGATACGGTCACACCGGCGGGAATCCCCTGGTGCGGTCACGTTCCAAGTGTGCGCCAGCATCCCCCGTTTCGGCCATCCCCCCGAGAGGCTTCTGTACGTTCGCGCGGCACGCCCGTACATCATGCCAGGATTGGGACATGACAGACGGCCCCGGCTCCACCCCCGACGTGCCCTCCGGC
>JADGHC010000503.1 GCA_019689655.1 Microbispora sp. | reverse complement strand
GAGAAAAATACAAGGCAGCCAGCACACCAGCGATGGCATAAGCGAATTTCAGCCCCATCGCCGTGAAGACAAAATCCTCCATCAGAACCTCCTGGGAATGCGGCCTTGCCCATGCCGCGGGGGATGTCAGGGCCGGTCGCGCCAGTAGACGGCGAGGCCGGCGAGCATGACGATGAGGATGGCAGTCGTCGCAGCCTTCACGACGGACTGCCAGGCGGTCCGCTTCGCGTCGCGCCAAGCATCGAGCAGACTGCGTAGCTCGCGCACATCTGCGGCCGCGTCATCGTCGGCTAGACCGACCTCGCGCAGCGCGCGGCGGGCGCCGTCCTCGGCAGCCTCGGCCAGCATCTGCCGCAGCTGCGCGTCGGTCAGGGTCGTGGTGCCCGGATCCAGTAGGGGCATGGCAGGACTCCAGCGTGACGGGCGCGGCTAATGGCCGCGATGGACGCCTGAGATGCGAAGGAGAGAAATGCGGCCGGCTACCATCCGGTCCAGTGCCGCAGCAGCATCAGGCCGCCGCCGACGATGGCTACGGCGGCACTGACGGAGAGCGTGCCGGCGCTTGAAACCCACAACGCCTTGGCGACCGTGGGGAGGTCGGCGGCGTCGCGCCAGAGGGCGCGCGCCGGACAGTGATCAGGGGATGCGGAGGGGTGAGGCTGGCTACTCGGGCCAGCCGGCGGTCACGTCGATGGCCTGGACCGCGGCGAGATCCGGCGCGGCGGCGATGGCGTCCACCAGAGACCAGTAGTGCGCGCGGAGCGCATAGACATAGGTGCCGGCAGCCTCGGCCATGGCCTGCATACCGGCAGCGTCGAGCGGCAATGGCGTGTTGTCGGCCATCCGCCAGGCGAAGCCGGCCGGCAGCGTGCCCGCATCCGCCATCGCCTTGCCCGCCAGTATGCGTTCTTGGCTGGCATCGTCGATCTGCAGCACCTTGCCTTGCCACGGCATGCCGGCCGCGATGCGCGCGTCGAACTGAGCCTTGGCGGCGGCCTTGGCTGTGGCGCGCGCCACCTCCAGCGGATCGGGCCGGACCGCCACAGGGCGGCCATCCTCGCCAGGCTGGATCACGGCGCCTTCGGACTGTGCGGCCAGCAGCGCCGCATACTCCTCCGCCGTAATCTCGACCGCGTCCACCGGGATTTCGGCATGCAGCGCACTGGCATAGAAGCCGCGGGCGCTTGGGGAATAGAAGATGGTCATAGACCGCTCCTTAGTGCCCGACCGCGATCCAGTAGTAGGCAATCAAAGGCACCGCCGGCCACGAACTGCCGTTCCACTTGTTCGCTGACAGCAAGAAGTTTGTTTTGCTCAAGTTGGAGCTGCCGTAGAGTGTGGGTTTGCCGGCGCTCCACTCATCAATCGCATGCTCCTCGGTGATGACGACTGCGCGCGCCGCAGTCGGGAAGGCAAGCGGAAAGGTGACAACATCCCCGGCGCCTGTGACGGAAGCGCCGGTGCCCCATTGCACGATCAGGCCGGACGGCAGCTTCTGCCAGCCGGTCGCACCGAGGCTGCGTGAGAACGGCCCGGCGCCGGTCTGATACCATGTTGCCATGCCGTCGCTGGACAGCGTCACCCGCTCGCCCGGCGCCAGCGTGAAGCTGGTCAGGTTATCGGCACCCGCAGGCTGCACGGTCACGGTGTTGCCGGCCGCACCATCCACGCGCGCGATGCGGAACTGCAGCGGCCGGCCATTGGCGGCATTCACCGCCGGCAGGGTGAGCACGACGTTGCCGGCGGAGGCATCCACCCGCACCAGGCCGGCATCGTCGGCGGTGAGCACTGTGCTGGCGGAGACGAGCTTGACATTCCCGGCATAGAGGCGCCGCAGCGCCTGCATCACCTGCGCGCGGTTGGTCTTGTCCGGCGTCAGGCCGGCATCCAGTACGATGCCGACCAACTCCTCCTGCACGCTGTTGAACCAATCCTGGTCCAACTGCGTGGCCGGCTGGCCGCTGACCGGATTACCGTTACTCCAGTAACCAACCGTGCTGCCCACGGCAGCGGCGGCCGGCAGCACTGCGACGGCGCCAGATGAGTCGATGCGATGCACGGATCAGCCTCCGTAAGCGAATTGCAGGATCGTGTGCGCGGGCCTGATGCGCGACAGGGCGCATTCCAGCGTGTTGTTGCCCCACTCACGCAGCCGGTCGCCGATTCGGGCCGAGCCGACGCGCGAGACGAGGACCGTCGTCTCGGGCGCGTTGACCCGCCAGACATGCGCCCAGCCTGCGCCGGCGAGCGGGTCGCCGATCCGGGCCCGACCGACCACGGCCGGCGTGAACTGCGTGATGGTGATCTGGTAGCCGAGCGCCGCGGCGACGCCGGTGTAATAGGCGACCGACTGCCCGCCGCGGCCGACGAACCTCGCCGCAACAGCCGCCTGGCGCTGCTCCATGCTCTGATCGGCCGCCGAGCCCGCGCAGGGATCAGGCAGGCCGAGCGTTGCCTCCCATTCCGGCAGCAGTTCCAGCGGCGCCACCGGGAAGGCGTCGCGCAGCAGGTAGTTCGCCCGCGCGTGCAGCCGGGCCGCGGTCTGCGCCAGCCCGGCCGCCACCCGGCTCTGCACGGCATCGGGCTCGCGCGGCCAGACCCGGCCATGGGGCAGCAGGGCTTGCAGCGCGGCCTGATAGTCCGCACTCGTGAGGTCGGCCGCCGTCACCGCTCAGCCCCAGGTGATCGTGCCGAGGGTGTGGAGATGCCCGGCAGCAGCCGTGACCGGGCCGGAGGGGGCCGGCATGGAGAACCGGGTCACGCCCGGCACGGCCTCGATCGCGCCGATGAAATCGGACGGATACAGCGTGCCGCCGACCTCGGCCTTCTGGCGGAGCATGTCCGTGAGCGCCGCCTGGATCGCCGGACGCAGCGAGGCATCGTTCAGGTCGTTGATCGTCAGGTTGACCGGCGCGGCCACGGGCGCGACGACGTAAACCAGCGCCGTCACCGGCTGGAGCGGCAGGATATGGTCGGCAACGAGGAGCTGGTCGCCGGTTGCGGCAGTGTCGCGCGGCTCGGCCGCCGCAACGCCGTCCGTGCCGGACGGGAAACCGCCCGCCCCAGCCCGCACGTCGTCCAGCATGATATAGACCACCACCGTCCCGGGGCCGAAACCGTTCGGCGCGGCCCAGGCGCGGGTGACACCGGGGACCTGCAAGGCCCACTCGACATAGTCCGTGCCCGCGCCGCCCTGCGGCGGGTTCTGGTAGGCGGCCAGCATCCTGGTTCGGAGATCGTCGTCGGTTTCCAGATCGGCGCCGCCAGCCAGGGCGACGGAGACGGAGCCGGTGGAGTTGACGCCCACGATGGCGGCGCCCAGGACCATGGTCGTGCCAATGTCGGCATTCCCGGCCGCGCCCGCCTCACTGGCCTGCACGGGCACGGTCACGGTTCCGTCGCCCGCCACTGCCACGCCGGCCGTGGTGATGTACTGCGCGCCATCAGAGGGGCGGATCACCATCGTTCCGGCGGGGACTACGGACCCCGCGGCACCGGTGAACGCGACAGACCCGCTCGCCTGCGTCGCGGCTTTGCGGGTCACGCCAACCAGCGCCGCCCAGGCTTCGAGGTATTCGTCCGTCGCCGTGTAGGGCACCGCCTGCAGCGCGATCCAGTCGACGTAGCCGTAGAGACCCTGCGCCAAGCCGGCCAGCGCCACGGCGAAGGCGCGCTCCGGCGAATGCCGCAGCAGCGCGTAGAGGCCGAGGGCGGAAGCAACGTCCGTCTGCGCCTGCTCGATCAGGCGCGTCAGTGTCGGGCGCTCAAACGGCATTCGTCACTCCCACGTCCAGGAATACCGCAGGGCCAGCTTGGCGCCGTCCTGCTGAGAGATGGTGATCTGCGCCCCGAGCACGCCGCGGCGCGTCCACTCGGTCGTCACGTCCACGCGGGCCGCAACGCCGTCATCAAGGAGCCATTGCAGCGCCTCGCGGATGTAGTCCCGCGCCCGGCGCAGCGTCTCGGTCGTGGCCTTGGCCCGCGTCAGGAGCCACATGCGCGAGCCGATCGGCCGGTCGGCGAAGCTGTCGCCCCACCAGCCGCGCCGATCGTCGCTGCCATCCGTCAGCACGTCATCCGGCCCGGCCCGGCGGTCGGTGAACAGCGACACGAGAACCGCCGCCTCCAGCGCCTTGCCGGTCTGGAGGCCGGCGCCGGCCAGCGCGAAGTCGCCGCGGCTGTTTGCCGCGTCCCATGCTATGCTAAGGTTCTGCATGTGACCTCGGCAATGGAGAGCGTGATGGTCTTGGTTGATGCCGCCCGCATGGAGTACGAAGCAGCGAAAGCCGCATACAGGCAGGCGGAAGAACGATTGAGCGCGGCCAAGGCGGCGCTTGAGGCCGCCGAACGAGAGGAGGCGCGCGAAAAGGCTGATTGGAGGCGCCTTGAGCGCAAATCGAACCCCAGTCTTTTTGAGCGAGCCGAGCGGGCAAGCATGATGCGTCGTGCGGGCGCATCATTCGCAATCATTGGCCTTGCGTTCGGGGTTTCCGAGCGGGTCGCAGAGGAACTAGTCAAGCGGTACGAGATGTGGATCGAGCAGGAGGGGTGGCTTGAGGAAAAGGTCAGTTACGAGCTCCCCAAGCTCCCCTGACCTGCGCTGCATGGAGTCTCCTAGGCGACGGGCTCGCCGCTCTGTCCGGTGCCGGGTGTCACCAGCCCGTGCTTGTGATGGCGCAGGCTGACCGTGCCGGCCCTCACGTCGCCGGT
>JADGHC010000502.1 GCA_019689655.1 Microbispora sp. | reverse complement strand
GCGGTGAACGTCGGCCTCGGCCTGCGGCTCGGCGCGGCGCTGGGCCTGTGGGTCGGCCGTGGGGTCGCGGTCGGCGGCGCGACCGGAGACGGCGACGCGCTCGCCTCGGGCCGGGTGGCCGCCGGGGTCGGCGTGGGCCGCTGCCTGTGTTGCTTCTGCTGATGCTCGGCGGGCTCGTCGCCGGAGTCGTCTTCGATGTCGATGGACGAAGGATCGACCGGGGGCGGGGTCGTCGTCTCGATCGTCGTCCCGGCCTGCAGCGTGGTCCCGCTCACGGTCTGCACCAGCGCCACCGTCCCGCCCGCGATCACGAGCATCCCGGCCAGAGTCAGGCCGATCTTCATGCGGGTACGGCTCAGCTGGCCGCCCAGCTTCGTCTCGGCCAGCGCGGTGCCCGCCTCCGAGGCCTTCTCATTCAGCGGGAAGTACTTCGCGAGCAGTCCGGCGAGCGCCGCCAGCCGCCGCCGTCCGCGCTCCTCCCAGGCCGGGCCGTAGGTGTCGGAGGCGACGCGCTCGAGCTCCTGCAGGAAATCCTCGGCCGACGCGAACCGGTCCTCCGGTTGCTTGGCCATGCCGCGCTTCACGAGGTCGCGCAGCGGGGGAGGCACCTCGTCGATCGGAGGAGGGGTCGCCCGGTGCTGGCGGGCGAGCGCGGCCAGGTTCTGCGCGCGGAACGGCCGGCCGCCGGTGAGGCACTCGAAGAAGACGACGGTGGCGGCGTAGACATCGCTCGCCGGTCCCGCCTTGCCGCCCGACCACTGCTCCGGGGCCATGTACGGCGGCGTGCCGGCCGCCTTGACCCCCTCGCCGACCTCGGCCGCGAGACCGAAGTCGACGAGCTTGCTGTTGCCGTCGGCCTCGATCATGACGTTCTCGGGCTTGTAGTCGCGGTGGACGACGCCGACGGCGTGCGCGGCGGCCAGGCCCAGCAGCGAGCCCTTGAGCACGGCGAGCGCGGCCTCGGGACCGGTCGGGCCCTCCGAGCGGAGCATCGCGCGCAGCGAGACGCCGTCGACGAGCTCCATGACGATGGCGGCGCCGCGCGAGGTCTCGAGGTACTCGTAGAAGCGCGCCACGTGGGGGCTGGGGGTCATGGCGGCGAGCAGGCGGGCCTCGTGCCGATACCGGGCCACGAAGTGGAGGTCCGACATCATCTCGCCGGACAGATACTTGATCGCCACCGGGATGTCGTGGGTGTCGTGCCGTGCGAGCACCACCCGCCCGGTGCCCCCCGTGCCGAGTTCACGGACCTCCGTGTAGCCGGGGACGCGCCAGGCGCCCGTCTGGCCGTACATAACGGTCTCTCTCCTCATCGCCTGGGGCCCCCGCCTGATGACGAGACCGTAGCTTAGTGACCACTTTGGGGTTGCGATAAAAAGTCACGATTTAGTCAGATGTTGTTGTCAGTGGTGCTCGTGCGACTGGCGATCCCTCACGTGGGCGGGCACCGGGATGCCGGGGGCGAGGCGCGGGTCGGGTTCCGGAGCGCCCCACACCATGGTGAGCGGCTGCACGCCCGCCCAGACGGGCAGGTCGTAGTCCTCCTCGTCGTCCTTCGGCGGCCCCTGCCGCACCTTCACCGACGCCTCCTCCAGCGACACGGCGAGCACCGCGGTGGCGGCCAGCTCCTTGCGGTCCGGCCGGCGCACGGCGTCCCACTGCCCGGGGGCCAGTTGCTCGGTGATCGCCCGCAGCCCGGCGAGCCGTTCGTCCGGGTCGTCCACCTGCCTGGCCAGGCCGTAGATCATGGCGGACCGGTAGTTCACGGAGTGGTGGAACACCGACCGCGCGAGCACGATCCCGTCGAGGTGGGTGACGGTGACGCAGACCGGCGTGCCCGGGGCCGCCCGCAGCGAGGTCGCGCCGGTGGAGCCGTGCAGGTAGAGCGTGTCGCCGATGCGCCCGTAGCAGGTGGGGATCACCATGGGGTAGCCGTCGGCCAGCACGCCGAGGTGACAGACGAGACCGGCGTCCAGGACCGCGTACAGGTCGGCGCGGTCGGTGCGGGCACGATCTTTCGCGCGGTTGAGAGTGGTACGGGCGGTTGTGGAGAGCATGTCCGTTACGTTAGGTCGAAGTGGACCGGTCGAACACGTCCACTCACGGCCCATATGAGGAGACCACTTTGCGTCCGACCATCGACCTTCCGCTGGTGGTGGACCGCGGATGCGGGGTGCCGCTCGCCGTACAGGTGGCCGGCCAGTTGCGGGAGGCCATGCGCACCGGCGGGCTCAAGGCGGGGGAGCGGCTGCCGTCCAGCCGGCACCTCGCGGCGCTGCTGGGGGTCAGCAGGACGGTCGTGACCAACGCGTACCAGCAGTTGTACGCGGAGGGGTGGCTGGACGGCAGGCACGGCTCGGGCACCTATGTGGCCGACGGGGCGCTGCCGTACGACAGGCCCGCCGCGCGGGCGGCCGAGGCACGTCCGGCCGTCTACAAGGAGGCGGCGCCCCCGGGGGTGGTGGACCTGCGGCCGGGGCGGCCGTGGGTGCTCGAGTACGACACGGCGGCCTGGAGGCGGGCCTGGCGCTCGGCGGGCGAGGCCGGGCCGGACGCCTTCCCCGATCCCTACGGCCACCCGGAGCTGCGCGAGCTGCTGGCCGACCACCTGCGCAGGGCCCGGGCCGTGCCGGTGGGCGCGGGCAACGTCATGGTCACCCGGAGCACCAGTAACGGACTCGACCTGATCGCGGCCACCCTGCTGCGCCCGGGGGACCGGGTCGGGGTGGAGGAGCCGGGCTGGCGGGCCGCCCGGCGCATCTTCGCCTCCCGGGGCGCGCAGGTGGTGCCCTGCCCGGTGGACGAGCAGGGCGTGATCGTCGAGGCGCTCCCCGACGACCTGCGGGTGCTCTACACCACGCCCGCGCACCAGTACCCGGTCGGCGGCAGGCTGCCGATCCCGCGCAGGGAGAAGCTGCTCGCCTGGGCGCGCCGGACCGGCGCGATCGTGGTCGAGGACGACTACGACGCCGAGTTCCGCTACGACGTCGCGCCGCTGCCCGCGCTCTACGGGCTCGACCCGGAGCGGGTGGTGCTGCTCGGCACGCTGTCGAAGTCGCTCGGCCCCGACGTCGGCCTCGGCTGGCTGGTCGCCCCGGCGGACCTGCTCGACGCCGTCGCCGAGCGCCGCGACCAGCTCGCCGACCGCACGTCCGGGCCGGTCCAGCGGGCCGTGGCGACCCTGCTGGAACGCGGCGACCTCGACCGGCACCTGCGCAGGATGCGGCTGGAGTACGCCCGCCGGAGGGCGGCCATCGTCGAGGCGCTCGGGCCGTACGTGCGGGGCGACACGGCCGGGCTCCACGTCATGGTCCCGCTGCCCGCCGCCGTGGTCCCCGGCCTCGTACGGCAGGCCGGGGAACGCGGCGTGCTCGTGGACACGGCCGAGGCCCACCACTTCGGCCCGCCTCGGGTGCACGGCCTCGTGCTGGGCTACGGCTCCGCCTCCCGGGCCGACGTGCGGCGCGGGTGCGCGGTGATACGGGAGCTCATACCTCCTGAAGGAGTTTGAGCTCGCCTCCGGGCATGGGTACCTCCAGGTTGAGCGCCTCCTCGCCGATGATGCGGGTGATGTCGATCGACCCCGGGTCGCCCTCCCTGGTGCCGGGCACCTGGGAGTGGCCGAAATGCCCGCCCCGCGCCCACAGCCGTTTGCTGCGCTCGGCCGCGAGAGCGTGCGGATAGGGCAGCGGAGGGCCGGCCGGCCAGCGGCGCGGCACCTCCCAGGAGTCGAGCCAGGCCAGGATGTCGTCCAGGCCGTCGAGCTTGGTGTCGGTGAACGGTTCCCTCGCCGAGCCGATGACTTGGATCTGCACGCAGACCCGTCCGTTCCTGCCTCGGTCCGCGGCGAGGCCGCCGCCCGCCCTGGTGGGCGGAAGCAACTGGACGATTTCTCCGGTCACCGGATTCCACACCAGGTGGGAGGGCCGGTGCAGCTGAATCAGCCGCTGAGCGACGGACTTGGCCGAGACCCCTAGGGGATCGGCGGGCCAAATGAACCAGACGGTCCTCGGGGCTCCTCCGAGCATCGGTCCGGAGTCCCCGGGGGAGGGAAGTCGGCTTGCGCCGGGCAGCCATGCTTGGGCCACAATGCCCCCTCAAATCCTCGGTCGCGTCGTTTTTCCCCTTTCAAACTTCCGCTGACACCTCGGGAATCCTGATTGTTACTGGCGGGTGCTACTTTCCGCGGGCTTGTGTAACAAATGGGGATTTTGTGACGTATGCGGCAAAAAGCGGTGCGTCAAAAAGCGAGATCGGCCGCGGCGTCATCGGCCGGAGGCGAGGTGTCGCCCGGCTCGTCCCCGGGCTCGCCGGTGGGCCGCGTCGTGGGATCGGCGGCGGGGGCGGTCGCCGGCGGGCCGGCGTCGCCGTTGCTTTCCCGGCCGTCCCAGGCGACCCGGCACGAGGGCCGGCCCGCGGAGGACAGGAAGGTCACCGTCCCGCTGCCCGCGACCCCGGGATCGACGACGGTGAGCGTGACCCGGCCGCTCGCCCCCGCGCGCAGCCGGCCGTGCCGGGGGGAGACCGTGATCCCGCCGGAGGTGGCGGCCGTCCACTCGATCACGGCGTTGCGCGCGGCCAGCGTGATCGAGGCGTCCGTGGCCGTGCCCAGGTCGCCGGGGCACAGCGCCGTCAGCGCCGGCCTGGGCGCACGGCGCGTACGGGTGGGAGACGGCCGCGACCACCTCGAGGGTGCTGCGGTGTGGGGCGGGGT
>JADGHC010000501.1 GCA_019689655.1 Microbispora sp. | reverse complement strand
CGCCTCCAGCAGCCCCGCCTCCACCAGCTTGTCCAGATGGTGGGCCGCCAGCGTGCGCTGGACGCCGGTCGCCTCGGCCGCCTCGTTGCGGCCAACCTCCCGCCCCTGCTCGGCCACGTACCGGTACAGCGCCCGCCGTACGGGATCGCCGAGCACGCTCATCGACTCCAGGTCGTCGCTCCTCACAGCCGGAGTCGAGGCGGTGCGCCCGGGCCGGCCGGAGGGCCGGACGCCGCCCGGGACGGCCGGCCGGCAGGGCCGTTTGACACCGCCGCACGGCGCTGCTTTTATTAGGAAACCTTCCTAACTAAATCACCCTCATGGAGGGCTTACCCCCGCCCCGCGCCGCCTTCCCCGCTTCCCCGTACGTCCCGGCGGACGCGCGGGCGGAGAACGGAGCGACGCACGTGAAAGACCCGCTGATCGAGCGAACTCCCCGGCGGGCGGCGCTGCTGCTCATGGCCGCCGTCACGGCCGTGCTCCCCGCGTGCGCGGCGGGGGCCGCCACCGGCGGCCCGTCCTCCGCCGGCGGCCCGGTGAAGGTCACGGTCGCCCCCGCGCCCGCCGACCTCACGGACCCGGAGAAGAAGGAGATCGCGATGGAGCTCGTCTCCAGCGCGGAGAACTCCTCGCTCGATTGGAAGGCCCAGTACAAGTACATCCAGGACATCCACGACGGGCGCGGCTACACCGCCGGGATCATCGGCTTCTGCTCGGGCACCGGCGACATGCTCGACCTGGTGGAGCTTTACACGCGGCGCAAGCCCGGCAACGTGCTGGCCAAGTATCTGCCCGCGCTGCGGAAGGTGAACGGCACCGACTCGCACCGCGGGCTCGACCCGGGCTTCCCCGCGGACTGGCGCACCGCCGCCGCCGACCCGGTGTTCCGGCAGGCGCAGGACGACGAGCGTGACCGGGTCTACTTCAACCCCGCCGTGGCCCGGGCCAGGGCCGACGGCCTGCGCGCCCTCGGGCAGTTCATCTACTACGACGCCATGATCATGCACGGCCCCGGCGACGACCCGGTCAGCTTCGGCGGCATCCGCAAGGCGGCCATGAAGAAGGCGGAGACCCCGGCGCGGGGCGGGGACGAGGTCGCCTACCTGGACGCGTTCCTCGACGCCCGCAAGGCCGCGATGAAGACCGAGGAGGCGCACAGCGACACCAGCCGGGTGGACACCGCACAGCGGGTATTCCTGCGGAACGGCAACCTCGACCTCGATACGCCGCTGCGCTGGAAGGTCTACGGCGACACCTACCAGATCCCGGGCTGACATCCGTACGGGCATCGCACGCACGGCGGGGCCCTCCCACCGTGGGAAAGCCCCGCTTCGCGTGGCGGTCAGGCCGCGCCGAGGACGTCCACGACGAACA
The DNA here is from genome assembly GCA_019689655.1 of Microbispora sp. Lineage (GTDB taxonomy): Bacteria > Actinomycetota > Actinomycetes > Streptosporangiales > Streptosporangiaceae > Microbispora. Next base: position 3,345 of record JADGHC010000501.1, on the reverse strand, counting down.
CGAGCGTGTCGGTGCCCTTGATGCCGCCCTGCGGGTTGCCCTGCTTGCCGTAGCCGAGGGACGGCGGGATCGACAGCAGGACGCGGCTGCCGACCGGGACGCCGGTCAGGCCCTGCGCCCAGCCCTTGACGACCTGGTCGAGGGAGAACGTCGCGGGCTGGCCGCGGTCCCAGCTGGAGTCGAACTTCTTGTCGGTGCCCCAGATCTTGCCGATGTAGTGGGCGAGGACCGTCTGGTTGGCCTTCACCTCGGGGCCGCTGCCCTTGATCACGGTCTTGACGACCAGCTTCTTGGGCGCCTTCTCGCTGGTCTTGGTGGTCAGCGTCGGGGCCTTGCCGTCGCCGGGGTTGCCGACCTTCACGCCGGCGAGACCGGGGTCGACGGCGGTGCCCTGGACCGACTTCAGCGCGGCGGACATCACGTCGATGATCAGCACCTGGGACATGGTGTCGAAGTCCTGGCCCTGCTGCTTGGCGTCGGCGATCTGCTCCGGGCTCAGGTTGTCCTTGGCGACCACGGCCATCACCCGGCTGCCCGGCTTGGCGCCGAGGAGCGCCTCGTGCAGCGCCTTGGGCAGCTGCGGGCTGACCGAGACGAACTCCGACCTGCCCTGGTCGTAGTTGGAGCCGGCCGCCTTGTTCTCCTTGCCGTCCCAGTTGTAGACGGTGACGTTGGCGGTGAGGATGTCGCCGTCCTTGGCCGGGGCGCCCTGGCCCTCGACGACCTTGACGGTGGCGGAGGTGAGCGAGGGCTTACCGGCCGGGAAGGTCACGGTGGGCTTCTTGCCGACCTCCCCCGTCACCTTGATGGCCGAGGCGGCGGCCTGACCACTGGAGGCGGGGCTCGTGCTGGACGCGCTCTTCTGCGCGGTGCCGCAAGCGGCGGCGAGCAGCAGGGGCAGGGCGGCGACGAGGGCCGTACGGCGACGCATATGAGAATCCTCAAGCAGACAGCGGGTCCGGGCCAGGCTACCCGAACCCGCCGTCAGAGCGGTGTAAGGGATCACATTCCCGCGATCAGTTTGTCGACCCTCTCGTCCACGCTGCGGAACGGATCCTTGCACAGCACCGTCCGCTGGGCCTGATCGTTGAGCTTCAGGTGGACCCAGTCGACGGTGAAGTCGCGCCGCTTCTCCTGGGCCTTGCGGATGAACTCCCCGCGCAGTTTTGCCCGTGTGGTCTGCGGCGGAACCGATTTGGCCTCGAAGATCCGGACGTCGTCGGCCACCCGCTCGACAGCTCCCCGCCGCTGCAGGAGGTAGTACAGACCCCGCTTGCGGTGGACGTCGTGGTAGGCCAGATCGAGCTGCGCGACGCGCGGCGACGACAGCGGCAGATCGTACTTTTGCCTGTAACGTTCAATCATCTGGTACTTGGTGACCCAGTCGATCTCCCGCGCGACGAGGTCGAGATCGCCGGTTTCGACCGCCCGGAGCGTGCGCTCCCACAGTTCCAGCACCCGCTTGGTGGTGGCGTCGCCGCCGCGCCGGTCGACGAAGTCCTGCGCCTTGGTCAGGTACTCCTGCTGGATCTCCAGCGACGAGGCCTCGCGGCCGTTGGCCAGGCGCACCCTGCGCCGGCCCGTCATGTCGTGGGACACCTCCCGGATCGCCCTGATGGGGTTCTCCAGGGACAGGTCGCGCATGACGACACCGGCCTCGATCATGCGCAGCACCAGGTCGGTGGCGCCGACCTTGAGCAGCATCGTGGTCTCGCTCATGTTCGAGTCGCCCACGATGACGTGCAGCCGCCGGAACCGCTCGGCGTCCGCGTGCGGCTCGTCCCGGGTGTTGATGATCGGCCGGGACCGGGTGGTCGCCGATGACACGCCCTCCCATATGTGCTCGGCGCGCTGGGAGACGCAGTAGACGGCGCCGCGCGGCGTCTGCAGCACCTTGCCGGCGCCGCAGATGATCTGGCGGGTCACCAGGTAGGGGATCAGGACGTCGGCCAGCCGCCCGAACTCCCCGTGCCGGCCCACGAGGTAGTTCTCATGGCAGCCGTAGGAGTTGCCGGCCGAGTCGGTGTTGTTCTTGAACAGGTAGATGTCTCCCGCGATGCCCTCCTCGCGAAGCCGCTTCTCGGCGTCCACGAGGAGACCCTCCAGGATCCGCTCCCCCGCCTTGTCGTGTGTGACCAGCTCCACGACGTTGTCGCACTCGGGGGTGGCGTACTCGGGATGGCTGCCCACGTCGAGGTACAGACGTGCGCCGTTGCGCAGGAAGACGTTGCTCGATCGGCCCCAGGACACCACTCGCCGGAACAGGTACCGCGCCACCTCGTCCGGCGACAGCCTCCGCTGCCCGCGGAACGTGCAGGTGACGCCGTACTCGTTCTCCAGCCCGAATATGCGTCGATCCATCACCTCACCCTATTCCCCGAAACCGGCGGCCGAACAGTGATCGGGCGGGGGAATACGGTGACGGGGCCGTCAGGCGGCGTAAATCTCCCTCACCTCGACGATCTGCCCGCCCCGGACGGTGATGAGGGCGCGCAGGTCACCCTTGTCGGTCCGCAGGATCAGCTTGTCCCGCGGGCAGCGCTCGGTGCCGAGGTATTCGCCGTTGATCGTCTGGTCGTCGCCGTCGCAGCCGACCGCGCTGTAGAACACGACGTCCTTCGCGATGGGCGCGGCGAAGGCCATCACGTCGCCCTCGGGCGGCCCCTCGAAGTGGCCGTTGGTGGTGCCGCCGTACTCCTTGACGAACTTGATGGGCCGGTATTCGGCCACGTTCGCGTCGTGCATGGCGACGAGCTGGCCGCGTACGACACCGTCGCTGCTGGGGCTGAGCCCCTTGGTGAAGTCGTGCCCCGGGTCCGACTGGAGGGTCTCGCCGAAGGGGGACGGCGTCTTGTCCGTGATCGGCGGCCCGGCCTTGCCCGTCTTGCGCGGGGACGGGGTCGTGCCCGCGGCGGCGGGAGCATCGGAGGCCGCGGCGGACGGCTCCGCCGGGGACGGCGCGGCCGTCACCGTCACCGTGGTCGTCACGGTCGGCGCGGCCGAGGTGCCGGAGGCTCCGGAGCAGGCGGTCAGCGACAGCATGGCGACGGCGGCGGGAACGCCCGCACGCCGGAGGAGATCAAAAGTCGTCACAACCGGATGAGAGTAGCGAAATCGGGGTTTGGTTGAGCCGAAATGCCCCAGCCGCCCATGCCCCGGCCCGCGTCCGCAGCGGCGGCGGAACACGCTGGCCACGGCAGACACGGTGGCCACGGCGGGACCGGGTGCCCGCGCCAGGACGCGGAGGCCGCCCGGACACAGGCCCGCAGCACGACGGGAAGCCCGGCCCACGGCGGCCGCGGCGAGATGCGGCGGTTGGCCCCCCCCCCCCCCCCCCCCGCCCCC
>JADGHC010000500.1 GCA_019689655.1 Microbispora sp. | reverse complement strand
CCACCCGGCCCCCGACGCTGACCCGGCCCGCCTCGATCAGCCGCACCGCCTGCTCCCTGGAACGGGCGAGCCCGCGGCGCACGAGCTCGCTGTCCAGCCGTACGCGCTTCACCACGCCCGCTCCACCGCGGCGTGCCACGCCCTCCAGGCTGCTGCCCGCGTCCGGCCCGCGACGACCTGGACCTCTCCCGTGCCGCTCACTGATCGCTCTCCCGGCCGTCGTGGGGCCCGGGCCGCCGCCCGCCGGCGTCGTCCACGGACGCGAGCACCGCTTCGAGACCGGCGAGGACCTGCTCGAAAACGCCCACGTGCTCGGACACCGGCGCCTGAGCCAGCCGCCCGAGAGGCGACAAGGCGGCCTGGACGCCCTCGGTGCCCGGGGCGTGGTGTCCCCCGGCCTCGATACCGCTGTCCGTCATGGTCCCGTCGTGGTCCCTTCCTGCTTCGATCATCCGCCTCGTCACGCTTTCCGGCATGTCTGCCCGCTCAACCGCACTCCGCCCCGCTCACGCCGTAGTCCCACGCCGTACTCCCGCCCCGGGTGGCCGGACGCGGCGCGAACGCCACCGCGCTGACGGCCGGGGCATTCCGCCCCGCGTCGCACGCGTCCGGACGGCGTGCCGTTCACGCGAGGCGGCTCCATGCCCGGCGTCCGCCCGCATGGCCGGCCCACGTGGCCGACCGACCCGCGTGGCCGACCGACCCGCGTGGCCGGCCCACCCGCGTGGCGCCGGCCCGCACCGTACGGGACCGCCGCGTGCCGGTCGCCTCGACGCTATCGGACCCCACCGACGCCCGTGCGCCATCCGGCCGTCACGTGGGGGTCCCTGGGGCCCTTCGGCACCATGATCTCGTCTGCGCGGGGCCGGAGCCGTTCGGGGTACATCGGCGACCACTGCCCAGCCCACCCACCGGATCGCGGCGTTTCCCCCTATTGCGAAATCTACGGCCCGGGGATCGTGGCACTCGCGCCGTTGCCGTTCGATGACCCGGCATAGATTTCGCGCAGACCCGCGGTGGAAAGCTACTGTCGATAGAAAGAGGGGAGTCACCCGTCGACCGGTGACCCGTGCGGAGACATGGTTCACGACAGACACGGTCCGTGAGGAGAAAGGCAGGCGCATGGCGACCGTCGAGGAATGCCGGGCGGCGCTGGACAAACTCATCGAGCAGTTCGATGAGATAAGTGAGGAGGACCGTGCCAAGCACGTGGTCGAACGCCGGCTGGCCTGCCGGATTTCCGACCTCGGCGTGACGTTCTACGGCCGCATCCACCCGGGCGGGCTCGATCCCTTCAAGGAGGCTCCCCCGGAGGACGGCCGCCCCGCCGAGGTCAAGCTGACGCTCAAGAGCGAGGATCTGATCTCGATGGTGAACGGCGAGCTCGACATGGGCCGCGCGCTGCTGGGCGGCCGTGTCAAGATCGACGCGAGCCTCGGCGATCTGCTGCGCCTTCGCAAACTCCTCTGACCGCTCCGCCCACGCCGCAGGGCTCGGTCGCGCCGCAGCACGCTACGTCACCGCTGCGGAACGCACGTCACCGCCGCCGAAGTGGGCCGGCCGAGCGGGACGGGGCACTCCGACCGGCGGGCGCCGGCCGCCTGCGCCGGCATGGAGCGGCATCAACCCCAGCGCCGGGACAATCACCGCCCCGGCACCACCTCGACCACCAGGACTCCACCTCGCCCCAGGTAGCACTCGGCCACCCTGGACGACCACCCACCCCGGACACCGGCCCGGCGGCCGGAACCGGCCGGACACCACCTCAACCAGGCTCCGCCTCGCCCCGGTAGCGCTCGCTGCCGCAAACGACCCCCGCCCCAGCCCTGGCCTCGATCGCCGGACCACCACCTGACCGCTGGCCGGGTCACCGGCTTCGATCGCCGCCCGGCCACCGGATCCGGCCCGTATCAGCGGTCGAGCGCCGCCAGGGCGCCTTTCACCGCGTCTTGGTCTGCGCGGCCGTCCCCCGCCGCCTCCCAGGTGGCGGCGCAGGCGGCGCGCAGTCCATCGACGGGGTCGCCATCCCCGGTGAGCACGAGCTTCCCCTCCCGCCAGGCGGCCGTCCAGCCGCCACAGGTCCAGCCGCCATCCGGACACTGCCGCACCGGGACCACGGGCGCGTGCAGGCCGGACAGGTCGGCGGCGATGTGGGTGGGACGGTGGTGGGGCGCGGCGGTGAGCACATCGAGAGGACCGGTGACGCCGGTCAGCACGAGCAGGCTGTCCACTCCGGCCCGTGTCGCGCCCTCGATGTCGGTGTCGAGCCGGTCGCCCACGATCAGCGGCCGCTCGGCGCCGGTACGGATCATGGACTCACGGTGCAGCGGCGGCTCCGGCTTGCCCGCGACCACGGGTTCGACGCCCGTAGCGGTGGCGATCACACGGCTCATCGAGCCGTTCCCGGGCAGCTCGCCCCGGCCCGTCGGCATGGTCGTGTCGCCGTTGGCCGCGACGAACCACGCTCCTCGGCGTACGGCGAGCGCCCCTTCGGACAGCAGCCCGTACGACAGATCGGCAGAGATACCCTGCACGACGGCGGCGGGAGCGTCCAGGGCCGTCGTCACGGGTCGCAGACCGTGCTCCCGCAGGGCCATCCGCAATCCCATGCCTCCCACCACCAGCACGGCCGAGCCCGCCGGCACGTGTTCGGCGACCAGCCGCGCCGCCGCCTGGGCGGAGGTCACCACGTCCTCGGGGGCGGCCGGGATACCCAGATGATTGAGGTGCTGCGCGATCGCCCCCGGCGTGCGGGACGCGTTGTTCGTCACGAACGCGAGCCGTACGCCCAGATTCCGGGCCTTCGCCAGCGCCTCGGGCGCGCCGGGAACCGCGTGCCTGCCGAGATAGACGACGCCGTCGAGGTCGAGCAGGAGCGTGTCGTAGGCGTCGACGAGCACGCCGGTAGACCGCGCCGTACCGAAAGTATCGCCCCCGGTCACGCCTGCCTCGCGCGCAGCGTGGCCCGGACCTGCCTTAGCGCGGACACATAGTGCCCGAGGTCGGGGCGCATCGCGACCGCCATCGCCAGAGGCTCCTGCGCCGCCTCGATGTCTCCGCAGCGCCACAGCGACAGGCCGAGGCCGAAATAGGCGTAGTCGTCCGCGGGGTTGGCATCCACGATCCAGCGGAAGCTGCCCGCGGCCTCGTCGTACCGCCTGGAGTTGAACTGGGCCCGGGCGAGAGCCTCGCGGATGCTGCGGGAGTCGGGCTCGGCGCGTGCGGCGTGCTCCAGGAGCGCCGCGGCCGCGGCCGGGCTGCCCTCTTCGAGAAGCTTCATGCCGCGCTTGAACCACTCGTAGACGCCGCCGGAAGGCGTACCGCCCGGATCATTGGAAGAAGCAGAGGCCTCGTTTCGACCTTCGATCATGGGGTAAGCCCTCCTGCACTCCGATTTCACAAGCAACCGGGCACCGCGGCGTCGGGGACTCCGGGCACTTATGGCAACATGCCCGGTATGGAGAGTTCTGAACGGGCGGGACTGGTGCTACGTCCGTTCCACGGCGTCAGGTACGCGGTGGACGATCTGGCCGCTGTCACCTCCCCGCCGTACGATCTCATCTCCCCCGACGACCTACGGGAACTGCTCGGTCGTCATTCGAACAACGTAGTGCGCCTGATCCTTCCCGGAGTCAGCCACTATGGCGAGGCGAGCGCCACTCTGAACGAGTGGCTCGAAAACGGAGTGCTCACCGTCGACCCCCTGCCCGGCCTGTACGTATACGAGCAGTGCAGCGTCGGTTTCCTCCAGCGGGGCCTGATCGGGGGCGTGGGAGTCGGGTCGGCCTCGATCCTTCCGCACGAGGACGTGCTCCCGGAGCCCGTCGCGGACCGGCTCGCCCTGATGCGGGCCACTCAGGCCAACTTCGAGCCGATCTTCCTGCTGTACGAAGGCGGCGGCACCGCCTCCCGGCTCGTCGACGACGTGGCCACGCAGCGTTTCCCGCTCGTGGACATCCGGACCCACGAGGGCGTGCACCATCGGCTCTGGGCGGTGACCGACCCCCACGAGATCGAAGCCGTCGCGGAGGACCTCCGTGATCGCCAGGCGCTGATCGCCGACGGCCATCATCGCTACGCCACCTACCTGGCGCTGCAGAAGGACCACGTCGGCCCCGGCCCTTGGGACTACGGCCTGGCCTACTTGGTCGATTCCACGGTGTATCCGCCCGACCTCAAGGCCATCCACCGTGTGATACCGGGGCTTCCCCTGCAGGAGGCCGCCGCCCGGGCCAAGGGCGCCTGGCAGGTCCACGAGTTCCCCCTGGTCGAGGATGCCCTCGCGGGGCTCGCCACGGCGACCGGCCCCGCCTTCGTGCTCGCCGGCGAGGGACCCGCCCATCTGCTGACGGATCCGGACCCGCTGCAGATCGAGCACGCCATGCCGTCCGAGCAGTCCCCGCGATGGCGGATGCTCGACACCGCGATCCTCACGGCGTTCCTCCTGCCCAAGGTGTGGGGGATCACCGACAGCGAGCAGTCGGTGATGATCGTGCACCACGACCCGCTCGCCGCCGTCGAGAAGGCACGCCGGCTCGGTGGGACGGCGGTGCTGTTGAACCCGCTGTCCACGGAGGACGTCCTCACGGTCGCGGCGCAGGGTGAGCGGGTGCCGCGCAAGTCGACCTCGTTCGGGCCCAAGCCCCGGACGGGCCTGGTCATGCGGACCTTCGCCACTGACTGATCACCTCGCTCGCATACCCCGCCGGGACGCCGCCGTTCC
>JADGHC010000499.1 GCA_019689655.1 Microbispora sp. | reverse complement strand
GGTGAAGGGTCAGGCGTCACCGGCCCCGGGGGCGGGCCGCGGCCGGTGAAGGGTCAGCCGTCACGGGAGGGGTCGCGGCCGGTGAAGGGTCAGGCGTCACCGGCGGGCCGCGGCCGTCCCGGTCAACCGGCGTTGCGCTCCATGACCTTGGCGGCCTCGCTCAGCGCCGTCTTCACATCGGCCTTGCCGAGGATCGCGGACTGGAGCTGCTTGGCCACGTCGGGCGCGCTCTCGTCCCATCCGGGGCACCCGGGCGCGGCCGCGCCGGTCTTGATGATGTCCGCGAACACCGCCGACTGCTCCGGCGTGAACGGAGAGTCGGCGATCTTGTCCGGCCGGGGCGGGATGTAGGAGACGTTGCGGGCCTTCGCCTCCGCCGTCACCGCGTCGATGGCCTCGTCGGTGTAGAGGAACTTGACGAAGTCCGCCGCCTGCTGGATGTGCCTGCTGTACGAGGTGACCCCGACGGCCCGGCCGCCGATGAAGGTCGTGGGCGCCGCGGGACCGGCCGGCAGCGGGGCGATCGCCCACTTGCCCTTCAGCTTGGGCTTGCCGGTGTCGAGGGCGAGGGCGTTCCAGTTGCCGCCGTAGACCATCGCGGTTCCCGCGTCCAGCGCGTCCGGGGTCGTCACCGTGTCGGTCGGGGCGCCGTACTTGCGGTGCAGGTCGATCCAGTACGACAGCGCCTGCTCGGCCTGGGGGGTGCCGAGCGAGGGCTTGCAGTCCGGCGTGTAGAAGCTGCCGCCGGCCTGGTAGAGGAAGTTGAAGTAGCCGATCCAGTCGAGGTTGCCCCAGTCGATGCCGAACGGCGTCTTGACCCCGGACTTCTTGAGTTTCTCGATGTCGGCGGTCAGCTCGTCCCAGGTCTTGGGCGGCTCCTTGATGCCGGCCTTGTCGAGCAGGTCGGTCCGGTAGTAGAGCGCCTCGGTGGACATGTCGAGCGGGATGCCGTAGATGGTGCCGTCGGGGGAGACGGCCGACTTCCATTGCGCGGGCTGCGCCTTGGCCTGGAGCTCCTGGATGCCGTACTTGCGCAGGTCCACCATGCCGCCGCGCAGCCCGAACTGGATGGTCCAGGTCATGCCGCCCGAGATGATGTCGGGACCGCTGCGGCTGGTCGAGGCCGCCAGCAGCTTCGCGTACGCGTCGTCCCAGCTCAGCGTCTGCACCTTGATCGTCACATTGGGGTGCGTCTTGGTATACAGGTCGGCGGCCTTCTGGAAGGTCGCGGTCTCGTCGTCACCCCCGGTGGACCACCAGGTGAGCGTGGCGGGCGCGTTCGCGTCCGCCTGCTGGGTCTCCGACGTGCCGCCGGTCGCACAGCCCGCGCCGAAGGCGGCGATCAGGGCGGCGCAGGTGGCCGCCGTCGTTCGTCGCATGGACCTCTCCGATCTCTGCGGAAGTTGATCGACTCACATGTCGTGCCCCCCGAGAGGCGGTCCGCCGCGAGGCCGTGCCCCGTGCGGCACACCTCCCACGCTCCGAATTGGTGCAGAGTCCAGCACTAAACCGGATTAGTTTCAAGAGGGTGTTTCACGTCGTTAATCCGGACGTCATCCCGTTTCGAGCAGAGATACGCAGGTAGCAGGTGGGATCGGGGGTGCCGGGTGTCTCGATGGAAGGGCCTTAACCGGGTCAGAAGTCCGTAACAGGGCACTTGTGTAATCTTGCGGCGTACACGAGCCAGGCCCACCACCTCACGGGAGCCCCCATGTTCGTCGACATGCCCCTCGACCAGTTGCGCACCTACCTGCCCGAACGCCGGGAACCCGCCGACTTCGACGCCTTCTGGGAGCGGACGCTGGCCGAGGCCCGCGCACATGATCTGAACCCGGTCTTCGAGCCGTACGAGGCCGACCTCGCGCTGGTGGACGTGGCCGACGTGACGTTCGCGGGCTTCGGCGGGCATCCGATCAAGGGCTGGTTCATCGCGCCCGCGGGCGCGACGGGCCCGCTGCCCTGCGTGGTGGAGTTCATCGGGTACGGCGGCGGCCGGGGCAGGCCGCACGACTGGCTGCTGTGGCCGGCCGCCGGATACGCGACGTTCGTGATGGACACCCGCGGGCAGGGCGGCAGCTGGCGCTCCGGGGACACCCCCGACCCCGTGGGCGGCAACGGCGCACAGATCCCCGGCAAGCTCACCCAGGGCGTGTTCAACCCGGACGACTACTACTACCGGCGGCTCTACACCGACGTCGTGCGCGCGGTCGAGGCGGCCAGGTCGCACCCCCTCGTGGACGCGGGACGGGTCGTCGTGACCGGCGGCAGCCAGGGCGGCGGCATGGCGCTGGCCGCCGCCGCGCTCGTGCCCGGCCTCGCCTACGCGTTCATCAACGTGCCGTTCATGTGCGACATCCGGCGCGCCGTCGAGATCACCGACGCGGACCCGTACGGCGAGCTGGGCCGGTTCTGCGGGATCCACCGGACCCGGGTCGAGGAGATCTTCGCGACCCTCGACTACTTCGACGGGCTGCACTTCGCGGCGCGGGCCCGCACGCCCGCCCGGTTCTCCGTCGCCCTGCGCGACGACATCACCCCGCCCTCGACCGTGTTCGGGGCCTACAACCACTACGCCGGGCCCAAGGACATCACGGTCTGGCCGTTCAACGGCCACGAGGGCGGGGAGTCGCAGCAGGCGCTGGAGCAGCTCAGGCTGGCCAGGAAGATTCTCGGATAAGCGCGATCTCGCAGGGTGGACGCGGGGCGCGGCCGGCCGTGCCCCGCGGCTACGCTGGGGTCGTTGCCCTGGACGCGGGGGGCGTCTGACGAACGCCGCCCGTCGCGGGCGCGGGCGGGGCGGCGACACAGCGAGCCGCCGCCCGGGCCGCGCGGCAGGGCAGTGCCGGACACGACCAGGTTCACGACCCGAGAGAGACCATGAAGACCTTCGAAGAGCTGTACGCCGAGCTGGCAGAGAAGGCGCGCACCCGGCCCGCGGGGTCCGGCACCGTCGCCGCCCTGGACGCCGGCGTCCATGCCATCGGCAAGAAGGTCGTGGAGGAGGCCGCCGAGAGCTGGATGGCGGCCGAGCACGAGTCGGCGGACCGGGCGGCCGAGGAGATCTCGCAGCTGCTCTACCACGTCCAGGTCCTGATGCTGGCGCGCGGGATCGGGCTGGAGCAGGTCTACAAGCATCTGTAGCCGCCACGGCGGCTCCGGATCGTCCATCGACCTAATCTCGCCCGAAAGGATCCCCGTACACATGCTGCGCATCGCCGTACCGAACAAGGGCGCGCTCGCCGAGGCCGCCCAGACCATGCTCAAGGAGGCGGGCTACCGCCAGCGCAGGGACAGCAAGGAGCTCGTCGTCGTCGACTCCGACAACTCCTGCGAACTGTTCTTCCTCCGCCCCCGCGACATCGCCGTGTACGTCGGCGAGGGCACCCTCGACGCCGGGATCACCGGCCGCGACATGCTCTTCGACTCCGGCGCCCCGGCGGAGGAGATCATGCCGCTCGGGTTCGGCCGGTCGACGTTCCGCTTCGCCTCCACGCCGGGCGCCTACTCCGGCGTCGCCGACCTGTCCGGCCTGCGCATCGCCACCTCGTACGCAGGGCTGCTCGGCAAGTACCTCGCCGACCAGGGCGTGGACGCCCGGGTCATCAAGCTCGACGGCGCGGTCGAGACGGCGATCAGGCTCGGCGTCGCCGACGCGATCGCCGACGTCGTGGAGACCGGCACGACGCTGCGCAACGTCGGCCTGGAGGTGTTCGGCGAGCCGATCGCGCACTCCGAGGCCGTCTTGATCAAGCGCGCCGGGGCCCCGGAGACCCCCGGGTTCCGGCAGCTCATCCGCCGCCTGCAGGGTGTGATCGTGGCGCGCGACTACGTCATGATCGACTACGACATCCGGGCCGAGCGCATCGACGAGGCCATCGCCATCACCCCCGGCATGGAGGGGCCGACCGTCTCCCCGCTCCACCGCGAGGGCTGGGTGGCCGTGCGGGCGATGGTCCCGCGTAAGGACCACCAGCAGGTGATGGACCAGCTGTGGGAGATCGGCGCCAAGGCGATCCTGGTCACCGCCATCTTCGCCTGCCGTCTCTGACCGGCCGTCTCTGACCGGCCGTCTTCGCCTGCCGTTTCCGAGCGGCCGTTTTCATCTGCCGTCTCCGAGCGGCCGCGCCCGCCGCCCCGCCCCGAAGCCGGGGCGGGCCGGCACGTCGGGCGCCGGTCGTACCCGCGGCCTTGCCCGAAGCGGTGGGGTGGGCAGGCATGCCGCGCCCGCCGTCTTGCCCGAGGCCGCGCGCCGGCGGTGCCCGCCGCCTTGCCCGAAGCGGTGAGGTGGGGGCACGCCGCATCAGCCGTCTTGCCCGTAGCCGCGTGCCGCCCGTACCCGCGGCTTCACCCGGGTGCCGCGCGCCGGCCGTACCCGCGGCTTCACCCGGGTGCCGCGCGCCGGCGCATGGCCGCGGGCGGAGGCGGTTCCTTGCTGCCCGTCCCGTGCATCCGCGGATGACAAATGTCACCGCGAAGGCTGGATACGCGACACTGACGCCGCAGGGGGCCCGATTCCTACGGTGAGGGCATGAACGCAATCGCCTTCACCAAGGTCACCAAAAGATACGGTGACGTGCTCGCGGTCGACGGGATCGACCTGGAGGTCCCCGCCGGCGCCACGGTCGCGTTGCTGGGGCCCAACGGGGCCGGCAAGTCCACCTCGATCAACATGCTGCTCGGCCTGCTGCGGCCCACGTCCGGCGAGATCAGGGTCTTCGGCGAGTCG
>JADGHC010000498.1 GCA_019689655.1 Microbispora sp. | reverse complement strand
GCATCACCTACCGGGGCGGCAGCCTGGCGCGCGACCTGGACGACAGGCTCGGCATCCGCGCCGGCGACCGCGCCCCGGACGCCCGCTGCACCGACCCGGCGACCGGGGCGCGGGTCAGGCTGTTCGACCTGTTCCGCGGCACGCACTTCACGCTGCTCGTCTTCGGGACCGGGCCCGCACCCCGGGTCGGCGACGACGTGCACGTGCACCGCCTGGTCGAGCACGGGGACGGCGAGGGCGCGCTCATCGACTCCGACGGGGAGGCGCACGCTCTCTACGGGGTGGACGGCGACGGCCTCGTGCTGGTCCGCCCCGACGGATACGTCGCCCTCACGGGAGCCGGCTGGGACGAGAACACCGTCTCCGGCTATCTCGCACGTGCGATCGGCGCCCGGGTGCCCGAGCGGCTGCCGTCCTGAAGGATCCCGGGAGGGACGGCCGGCCGGGATCGGGCGCGGCCACGGCGGTGACGGGCCGTCAGGAGTACAGGACCGACAGGAACCGGACGAGGATCGCCTCCCGGGTCGCGGCCGGAAGCGCGTCGAGCACGGCGTTCACGACCGCCATCCCCGACTGCCCCGTGGCGGTGAGATCGATGCCCACCGACGCGGCGAGCTCGGTGAACGCGGCGTCGTCCAGCGCGTCGAGGTCGAGGGAGGCGATCAGCTCGGGCAGGCCCTCGGGCACCTCGGCCGGCCCGCGCCGCCGGGCGGCCTCGGCCGCCTGCGCGATCACCTCGAGCATCGCGTCCACCCCCGCCAGCGTCACCCCGGTGACCGTGATGTGGATGTTGGCGGGGATCCCGGCGTACGACAGCTGCGGCTGGAGGAACCAGCCCAGCCGGCGCGCCTCGTCGGCCAGCACGAACACGTCCACCTCCGGCGACCCGGCGATCGCGACCAGGGCGGCCTGCGGCTCCCCGAGCACCCGCAGGCCGGGGATCTTCCCCACGCCCTCCACCAGCCGCCGGGTCGCCTCCAGCGTGCGGCGGCCGAGCTCCAGGTAGCCCTCCCGGCCGAGGGCCTGCAGGGTGGCCCAGGCGCCGCCGAGCGGCCCGGCCGACCGCGAGCTCTGCATGGTCGCGTTGACGATCGTGTAGCCGGGCCAGGCCGCCGAGGCGAAGTAGGCCCGGCGGCGCAGCCCCGCGTCGCGGAACAGCAGCACCGACGCCCCCTTCGGCGCGTACCCGAACTTGTGCAGGTCGCAGGAGATCGAGGTGACGCCGGGCACGCTCAGGTCGAAGGGCGGGATCTCGGCGCCCGCCTCGCGCAGCCACGGCAGCAGCCAGCCGCCGACGCAGGCGTCCACGTGGCACGGCAGGCCGCGCGCGGCGGCGAGCGCCGCGACCTCCTCGACCGGGTCGACGACGCCCTGCGGGTAGGATGGGGCCGACACCACCGCCAGCGCCGTACGGTCGTCCAGCGCGGCCTCGAACGCCGGGACCGAGGCGCGGTAGGTGACCGGGTCCACCGGCACCGGCACGATCTCCAGGCCGAGGTAGTGCGCGGCCTTGTGGAACGCCGGGTGCGCGGTGACCGGCAGCACGACGCGGGTCGCGCCGGGGCGGGCGTCGCGGGCGGCCTTCACCGCCAGCATGATCGACTCGGTGCCGCCACCGGTGAAGATCCCCGGTGCGCCGGGCCGCCCGAGCAGCTCGGCGACCGCCCCGACGACCTGCCGCTCCAGCGCGACCATGCTGGGGAAGGCCGTGGGGTCGAGCATGTTGACCTCGAGCATCTCCGCGTACGCCCGGTGCGCGGCCTCGTGCACCTCCGGCAGGCCGGTGTCGTACACGTAGGCCGTCACCTTGCCGCCGCGCACCGGCAAATCGGCCGCCTTCAGCGCGGTCAGCTCGGCCAGCAGTTCGGTGACGGGCCTGCCGTACTCGGGAAGCATGGAACTCCTCAACGTGCCAGGGGGAGCCGGACGGCGGCGTGCGGTCCGGGGGAGGGGGCCTCCAGAGGGACCGTACCGCCGCGGGCCGCGGCCGTGGTGCGCACACGATCGCGAGGCCGAGCCCCGCGCCGCACGCGTGGTCGGACCGGGTGAACCGGCAGAAGGCCCGCTCCCGGTCCTCCGGCGCGTCGTCGCCGCCGGCCGGCCCGGGAACCCGTACGCCACCGCCGAGGAGATCGCCGGCGCGCTCATCGAGGCGGCCGAGGCGGAGGCTTCCCCCGGCGGGTACGCCGATCCGGACGCCGGGTGCCGCCGTAGAGGTCACCGCCCGAGGCCCGCCGTACGGCGCGGGGGAGGGAGCATGACGCGTGCCGGAATTATTCCATTTCAGCGGGTCCTGTCGACGAAAGTGGTCCCCATAGGCGCTCTTTGTCGCTAGTGTTGCCGCGGACCTCTCACCAAGGCGGTGTTCATGCGGCACTTCTTCGGGCTGCTTTTGGGCGTTGTCGTCGCGGCGGCTCTTCTCCTCGGTGGTGGATGGGCGTCCCAGGAGGCGGTCCGGGGCGCGGCCCAGAGCGTCGACCCGGCCAAAGACACGCGGATGCTCATCGCCCTCGGCGTCATGGCCGTCGTGGGCCTGCTGCTCGGATTGGTTCTGGTGGGCGGCCGGGTGTCCCCGCTGGCGGCGTTCGTCCCGTCGATGGCGCTGCTGGCCTGGACGGTGGTCTACATCCTCGACGTGTCGCGCGCCGCGAGCCTGGTGCCCACCGGGCCGTCGGTGCAGGCCGAGCTGCTGCAGGCCGGCCGGGGGATGCTCACGCTGCTGTCCACGGGGGTGTACGGCCTGCTCGGTGTCGCGTTGTTCCTCCCGGTGCTCATGCCGTCCCGCTGGGCCCGTCCGGAGCAGGACGAGGAGCAGGAGGAGGAGTACGAGGAATCCCTCGGCTTCTGAGACCACGACCGGCCGTCTCCGGCCGGTCGGCCTCCCCGGCCGCCGTCCCGGACACCACGGCCGCGCCGCTTCCCGATCTACTCTGTAAAGGGGCCGGGCCGGTCCCGCCGTAGGGCATGGGTCCGGCGGGTCCCGGCCGCGACGCGGGCCGGCGGCGCCGATGCGACCGATGTGCCGGAGCGCCGGGTGCCCCGCGTAGCCGTCCCATACGTCCTCGATGACGTGGCCGGCGCGGCCGGCTCACCGGATCGCTCTCCGCACCGCTTGGGCTGCGGCATCCGGAAGATCCCGGCCGCCCGCGCCCCGGCGGATGATCACCGGCCGGGGGAGGGGCGGCGGCTGGGGCGCGCCCCTTCTCCCGGCCGTGCTCCGATGCTCAGCCGCAGTTGCCCCACGTGTTGCGACCGCCGGTCGCGATCTCCCCGTTGATGCTGCGCGTGTCGGCGATCAAGCCCGAGTATTTGACGCACAGGCCCTTGGCGTAGAGCTTCACCGGGCCGGCGTAGTACTTGTACTTCCCGCTGTCGCTCTTGTGCGCCGTGGTCACCGGCTCGTCGCGGTGGCGCCTGACCTGCGTCACCAGGGTCGCGGACGTCCGGGTGGCCGTGCCGACGTAGGCCGACTTGATCGTGACGACGCAGTTCTGCCCGGTCCTGCGGTTGTAGAGCAGGTAGACGCGCCCGAAGACGTGCCCGGAGGGCGTCTTCACCGCCCGGCTGCCGTCGGTGGAGACCCGGCCGAAGCCGGGGCCGCACACCCCCTCGGGGGTGTAGTGGGCAGAGATCGCGTATGCCGGGTTGGCGACGAGCCCTCCGACGGCCAGCGCCGCTGCGACGACGACCGTACTCGCGGACCTACGCATACGTTGTCCTTTCCCGATAGCCGCCCTCCGTCCGGGCGGTGTCCAGGTGATCATCCTGGCGGATCATCGATTGTGAGATGACCCGAACAGTCAAATTCGGGCAGGACGAATCGTGCGGCCGCCGCTCGGCTCGCGCGAGCCGCGGAGAGCCGAGGGGAGTGCCGACCGGCCGGCCAGGAGGGTCCCGCGCTGAAACATTCAGCCCGCGACGCCCTCATCCGCCCCTGAACAGGGGGAATGACGAGGCCCCGCCGCCGAAGGCTTGACCCCGCCCTCGCCGGCCGCCGACGCTTCCCCCGGCGACGTACGACCGGTGAGATCATGCCGCTCCCGCATGCGGGGCCGTACCGGCGGGGTGGTCGCCGCTGCCGTTGTTAACGTGAACATACCGGAGGCCGGATGCCGGGCAGCGCAAGCAGCCATCGCCGGGTCGTACGGCGTGCGCGGGCCGGAAGCGGGAGCCGGGCGGGGAGGCCGCGGGTGCTCGCCCGCGCGATCGTCGCGTGCTGCCTGGCGGTTCTCGCCGTGGTGGCGGGCACGCCGTTCCACCAGGGGGCGGCCGGGGCGGCCGCCGCCGGTTGCCGCGTCGGCTACACCGTCACATCGCAGTGGCCCGGAGGGTTCACCGCCGCCGTCACCGTGACGAACCTGGGCGACCCCATCTCCGGCTGGACGCTGACATGGTCCTTCACCGCGGGGCAGACCGTCACCCAGGCGTGGAACGCCACCGTCACACAGACCGGGGCGCAGGTCACCGCCTCCGACGCCGGATACAACGCGGCCCTCGCCACCGGCGGCTCCACCGCGTTCGGCTTCAACGGCTCATGGAACAACGCCGCCAACCCCGCGCCCCCGTCGTTCACGCTCAACGGCACCCCCTGCACCGGCTCGGCGACCTCCACACCGAGCCCGTCCGCAAGCCCCTCCGCAAGCCCCTCCGCAAGTCCCTCAGTAAGCCCCTCCGCCGGCCCGTCCCCGAGCCGGACCCCGAGCCCCACCCCCACCCCGCCTCCGCGCGGCCGCGA
>JADGHC010000497.1 GCA_019689655.1 Microbispora sp. | reverse complement strand
GCCAGTGAGATGATCAGCGAGCCGAGGGCGAAGCACACCGCGTTGACGACCAGACCGGTCAGCGGGCCCAGCGCCGCCACCAGGACGCCGCCGGCCGCCGGGCCGATGGTCGAGGCCAGCCGCTCGGTCACCCCGGACAGCCCGGTGGCCCGCTCCAGCGGCACCCGGGCGCGCTCGGCCGCCTCCGGGACCATCACCTCCTTGGCCAGGTCGCCGGGGCCGCGTGCGGCGCCGATCACCGCGACCAGGGCCAGCAGCACCGGGAAGGACAGCAGGCCCGTGGCGTGCAGCAGGGGCACGGCGCCGGCGGCGGCCGCGCTGACCGCGTCGGTGCTCCAGGACACCACCCGTGGCCCGGCCCGGTCCACCAGCGGCCCGGTCAGCGCCTTGACCACCACGTACGGAGTCATCTCGCAGAAGGCCACCAGCCCGGTCTGCGTGGCGCTGCCGGTCGTGACCAGGACGAACCACGGCAGCGCGATGGCCGACACCCGGGTGCCGGTCAGGGCGACCATCATGGCCGCGAGCAGCCCGCCCAGCGGCCGCAGCCCCCGCATACGCCCGCCGATCGCGGCGTGCCCGGTCATGAGGCGTCGTCGTCCGCCGGGGCGGACGCCTCCAGCTCGGGCAGGATCTGCACGATGATCGACACCCGTTCGGCGCCGGCCGGGGCGCCGGCCGCGTCCGGGCTGTCGCGGCGGTAGCGGCCGATGACCGCCCACAGCTCCTCCCGCAGCGCGACGGCCTCCTGCGGGGTCAGCCGCAGCGGCATGTCGCTCATGTCGGTCGCGGCGCGCCAGTCGCGCGGCATCGTCTGCAGCTCGCTGATCGTCCGCTGGGTGCGCATGGCGTAGATGGCGGCGACGGACTGCAGGTAGGCCGTCGTGGCCTCCGGCTCCTGTTCGGCCAGGTCGAGGTACTCGAACTGGGTGGCCTGGTGGACGGCGCGCCACCAGCGTTCCCGCGCGTTGCCGCGCCCGGTGTCCTCCTGGACGAAGCCCGCGGCGGCGAGCCGCCGCAGGTGGTAGCTGGCCGCGCCGGAGTTGATGTTCAGCAGCTCGGCGAGCCGGGTGGCCGTCAACGGGCCGTGTTTGCGCAGCAGGCCCACCACCTGGACGCGCACCGGATGCGCGAGGGCGCGCAGCCCTTTGGCGTCCAGGACGGCCGCGTCGTGTGCCAAGGGGTGGGGTGTGTCGCCGTGATCGGTCATGCCCCCAACCATAAACCGCAAACAGTTCTTCGCAAAGACTTCTTCGCGAAGAACTGTTTGCGGTTTGCGGGCTTACTTGGCCGGTTCGAGCGCCTCCTTGCCGTACACGGTCAGGTCGCCGTCACCCGCGGCGGGCGGCTTCGGCGTGCGGCGCATGCGCTCCTTCAGCCGCTCGACGATGGTGTAGAGCGTCGGCACGAGCACCAGCGTGAGCAGCGTCGAGGAGATCAGGCCGCCGATCACGACGATGGCCAGCGGCTGGGAAATGAACCCACCCGAACCGGTCACCCCCAGCGCCATCGGCGTGAGGGCGCAGATCGTCGCGATCGCGGTCATCAGGATGGGGCGAAGCCGCCGCCGGCCGCCCTCCACGACCGCCTCCACCACGCCGAGCCCCTGCGCGCGGTACTGGTTGATCAGGTCGATCAGCACGATCGCGTTGGTGACGACGATGCCGATCAGCATCAGCATGCCGATCAGCGCGGGCACGCCGAGCGTCGTGTCGGTGATCAGCAGCAGCCCGATCGCGCCGGTCGCGGCGAACGGAATCGACACCAGCAGGATCAGCGGCTGCACCAGGCTGCGGAACGTCGCCACCATGATCATGAACACGATCGCCACCGCGAGCAGCATGGCCAGCCCCAGGTCGGAGAACGCCTTCTGCTGGTCGGAGCTCACCCCGCCGATCTTGTACGTCACCCCGGGAGGCAGCGTCAGCGACTTCAGCCTGTCGGTCACCTTCGCGGTGATCGCACCGAGGTTGGACGCGTCGGCGGTGCCCGACACCGTCGCGGTGCGGTTGCCGTCCTGGCGGGTGATCTGGGTCGGCCCGTCGGCCTTCACCACCTTGGCCACGTCGCTCAGCTTGACCGGGCCCGTCGCCGTGGGAATCGTCAGCTTCTTGATCGCCGCGATGTCGGCGGGCGCGTCGCCGCCGGCACGCATGACCACGTCGCTGGACTGGCCGTCGACGTCGATCGAGCCGACCGGCGCGCCGCGGAACGCCTGCGCGACCAGCTGCCCGATCCCCGCCTCGGTCAGGCCCCTGGCGGCCGCCTTCTCCCGGTCCACGTGCACCTCGACCCGCGGGATGCTGTCTTCGAGGTTGGAGGTGACATCCCGCAGCCCGTCCACCTTCGCCATGGCGTCGCGCACCGCGGTGGCCGCCGTCTTCAGCGCGGCCTGATCCGAGCCCTGCACGATGACCTGCACCTGGTCGGAGTTGAACCCGCCTCCCTCGGCTCCGCCGACGGTCACATCGCCGATCCCCGTCAGGCCCTTCAGCTTCTCCCGCAGCCGATCCTCCAGCGCGGAGGTGTTCACATCCTCCTTCAGCGTGATCGAGAACGACGCGCGGTCGGACGCGCCGCCGATGCCGCCGAGGAACTGGTCGCCGCCGCCGACCGTCACCTGGTAGGACTTCACGCCCTCCTCGTCCGCCAGCACCGCCTCGACCTTCTTGGCCGCGGCGTCGGTGGTCGCCAGGTCGGTCCCGGCCGGCATCCGCAGGCTGATCCGCGTGGTGTCGTTGCCGGAGTTGTCGAGGAAGTTGGTCTTCAGGTTGGGCGCCAGCGCCATCGTGGCGGCGAACACCACCACCCCGATCAGCACCGTGACCAGGCGCCGCCGCGTCGCGAAACGCAGCACCGGCAGGTAGATCCGCTGCAGCGGGCTGCGCAGCTCCCGGCGCTCGGCGTCCTCGCGTACGGCCCGCGCCTCCTGCGGCGTGAGCACCGGCGCCTTGAGGAACCAGTACGCCAGCACCGGGATGACGGTCAGCGCGACCAGCAGCGACGCCAGCAGCGCCACGGTCACCGTGATCGCGAACGAGCTGAACAACTGCCCCACCAGTCCGCCGACGAACGCGATCGGCAGGAACACCGCGACCGTGGTGAGCGTCGAGGCGGTCACCGCGCCGGACACCTCGCGCACCGCGCCCAGAATGGCCTGCCGTTTCTCCTCGCCGTACGAAAGATGGCGCTTGATGTTCTCCAGCACCACGATCGAGTCGTCGACCACCCGGCCCACGGCGATCGTCAGCGCCCCCAGCGTCAGCAGGTTCAGCGAATAGCCGCCGATCCACAGCGCGATCAGCGCGATCACCACCGACAGCGGGATCGACACGGCCGTGACCAGGGTCGACCGCACCGACAGCAGGAACACCAGGATGACGACCACGGCGAACGCCAGGCCCAGCAGGCCCTCGGTGGTGAGGTCCTCGATGGACCGCTCGACGTACGGCGCCTGGTCGAACACCACGGTCAGCTCGGCGGTGTCGCCGAGGGCCCGGGTCAGGTCCGGCAGGGCGGCGTTGACATCATGCGAGATCTGCACGGCGTTGCCGTCCGGCACCATCGTGATCGACACGCCGAGGCTCGGGGTGCCGTTGGTGCGGGTGAGGCTGGTCGCGGCGACCTCCTCGACCTTGATGTCGGCCACGTCGCCGAGCTTGACCGGCTTCGGCCGCGCCACCGCGGCCCGCGACTGCGCCGCACCTTGCGCGGACCTCTGCGCCGCAATCCCCTGCGCCGGCGTCCGCTGCGCCTGCGCCATGCCACCCTGACCGGCGCCGCCGCCCTGACCCGCCGCGGCCGGCGCGGCGGGGGTCAGGTAGAGGTTCTCCAGGTCCTTCACCGTACGCACCGGGTCGCCGATCTGCACGGTCAGCGACTTGCCGTCCTCGGTCAGCGTGCCGGCCGGGATGGACACCCCGTTGACCCGCAGGAGGTCGGGGATGGCCGCCGCGGACAGCCCGAGCAGGGCGAGCTTGCCCTGGTCGGGGATGATGACGACCTGCTGCTTACGGGCGCCGCTGAGGGTGACGTCCCGCACGCCCTCGATCGACTGCAGCTCCGGCACCATGATCCGCTCGATCTTGTCGGCCATGGCGCGCGCGTCCCCGCCGTCGCCCACCGCGATCGCCATCACCGGGATGTCGTCGGTGCTGCCCGCCACCACCTGCGGATCGACGTCGGCCGGAAGCTGCGCCTTGATCCGGCTCACGGCCTGCTGCATCTTCCCGACCATCTGGTCGATGTCGGTGCCGTACTCGTAGGACACCTGCACCTGCGACATCCCCTCACGGGAGGTGGAGGTGATCTCGGTGACACCGGGGATACCCTGAAACGCGCTCTCGATCGGCTTGGTGACCTGCTCCTCCACGATCTCGGGAGCGGCACCCGGATAACTCGCCACCGTGAACGCCGCCGGGAACTCCAGCGACGGGAAAAGCTGTTGCTTCAGCGACGGGATCGCGAACACGCCGAAGCCCGCGAGCACCAGCGCGATCATGATCACCAAGGTGCGGTTGGCGAGGCTCAGCCTGGCCAGGGAGGTCATCCGAGCTCCTGACATCGGGGGAATTGTTTCGGTCCACACTAACACTTCGTGACATCCGAACATTCAGCTGTCGCATTAACTGCTGGTAACCTCTTCTCGAGAGGTGACAGTGAACGACAGCCCAGCCGAGCGGCGTACCGGCACCGGAACCGGCGCGGCGGCCACCCCCCGCCCCCACGACGACCC
>JADGHC010000496.1 GCA_019689655.1 Microbispora sp. | reverse complement strand
CGGCCCCCCCGCGGGGCCCCGGGGGGGGGGCGGGGCCCGGGCGGGCGGCCGGAAAGCGGTCACGACATGAAGTGGTTGAGGGCCAGGCCGTCGAGCTTCCATGTGCCGGCCTGCTGTCGTCGCTGGCCCGGCCCACGACCATGGGTCAGCTCGCCGCGATGGCCGGTACGGTTCCGAGCGCCATCACCTACCACTGCGACCGTCTCGAGGCGGCCGGGCTGATCCGCAGGGAGCGCAGAGGGCGCGAGGTGTGGATCCTGCGCACCCGCCGCGGCCACGAGATCATCGACATCTTCTTCCCGCTGACGATCGCGCTCGTGTGATCCGCTCCGCGCCCGGCCGGCGGGTGCCGGTTCGGGCGGCGTGCGGCGGATCACCGGTGTCGCCGCCCCGCTCTCCCGGTACGGACGCGGCGGGCCCGCCCACGGTCACCCCGGCGGCGTGGATGAGGGCCCGCGAGACGGCTCAGACGCCCACGGTCCCGTCGATGCCCTCGCGCAGGAAGTCGGCGTGCCCGTTGTGCCGGGCGTACTCGTGGATCATGTGCAGCATCACGAGCCGCAGCGACACCTCCTTGCCCCACCGGGGGGCGTAGGCGGTGACGTCAAGCGACTGTGCCGCCCGTTCGATCCTGCGGGAGTGCTCCACCTCCTCCTGCCAGGCGGCGAACGCCTCCGCGCGGGTGGCCCCGCTCGCGTCGTACGCGACCTGGTAGTCGCCCTCCGGCGACCAGACCAGCGGCACGTCCTCCTTGTTGATCACACGGCGGAACCAGGTGCGCTCGACCTCGGCCATGTGCCGCACCAGGCCGAGCAGCGAGAGCGCCGACGGCGGCATCGACCTGCGGCGCAGCTCCTCGTCCGACAGGCCCTCGCATTTCAGCGCGAGCGTCGCCCGGTGATAGTCGAGGAACGCGCGCAGCATCTCGCGCTCACCGGCGATCATGGGTGGGTCGATGCGTTCCACGGCCATCGTCCGCTCCTTTTCGTACCGATCGTGCGCGGCCAACACTACGGCGAACGCCGGATCGCCCGGATCACCGGGCGAAGCGGCCGGGGTGGCGCGGATCACGCGGGCGGGTACGGCAGGATTGGGGGTATGGCAGCGGAGTTCACTCGACCTGGATCGCTCTACGGCGCCGTGGACCTCGGCGCGCGCAAGCAGGCACTCGAGGCGCAGGCGCGGCGTGAGGCCGCGGCGTCGTCCGGAGCCGGCTCTGCGGACGTCATCGAGGTGACCTCGGCCACCTTCAATTCCGACGTGGTGGAGCGCTCGCTGAGCGTTCCCGTGATCGTCGAGGCGACGGTGCGCAGGGCCGAGCAGGTCCAGCAGTTCAGCGGCGTGTTGGAGAAGCTGGCCGCGGAGGCGGCGGGCGCGTGGGCGCTGGCCAGGGTGGACGTGGAGGCCGACCCGCAGCTCGGCCAGGCGCTGCGCATCCGTGCCGTGCCCACCGTCTACCTGGCCTTCCAGGGGCAGCTCATGCCCCTGTTCGAGGGCCCGCTGCCGGAGGCGCAGCTCCGGCAGGCGCTCACGCAGGTGTTCGAGCAGCTCGGCGTGCGGCTCGCGCCGGGCGGAGGGCAGCCCGCCGAGCCGCCGGCCGACCCGGACCTCATCGCGGCCGAACAGGCCGTGGAGAAGGGCGACCTGGACGCCGCGGCCGCCGCGTACGAGCGCCTGCTGGCGAAGTCGCCGTCCGACGAGAACGCGAAGATCGGCCTCGCGGGGGTCGGGCTGCTGCGGCGCACGCAGGACCTCGACCCGGCCGACGTGCTGCGCCGGGCCGAGGAGAGCCCGGACGACCTCGACCTGCAGATCCAGGCCGCCGACGTGGAGATGGTGAGCGGGAAGATCGACGAGGCGTTCGACCGGCTCGTCGCGGCCGTGCGGCGTACGCGGGGCGCCGACAGGGACAAGGTGCGGGTCCACCTGCTGGGACTGTTCGACACGCTGCCCGTCGGCGACGCCTCGGTGTCGCGGGCGCGCCGGGCGCTGTCCAGCGCGCTTTTTTGACCCGCTTTCGCCCGCGCCCGTCCGGCCCCCGGGTACGGCGGCGCGCGGGCCGGCACGCCGGATGACGGGCGGGCCCTGGCCCGGGCTGAAACACCCGGCCGGGGATGGCACGATGGATAGCACCCATGAGCCGTCCGGCCGGATGCGCGAGCGTGGCCGCCACGCGGGGGCCGCGTCCCACTGAAGCAACCGCGCGAGCACGGCCAGGCATCACCCCGCAAAGGAGCGGATAGACGTGGCCACCGTGCCCAGCGTGTCCTACTCGATCACCGTGCGTCTTGAGGTGCCCGCGGGAGGTAAGGCGGTCAGCCTGCTCACCCACGCGGTGGAGAACGCGGGCGGCGTGGTGACCGCCCTCGACGTGACCAACGCCGGTCACGAAAAGCTCCGCATCGACGTGACGTGCGCCGCCAAGGACGCCGACCACGTGCAGTCGATCGTCGACAGCCTCGGGGCGGTCGACGGCGTCGCGATCCACAAGGTCTCCGACCGGACCTTCCTCATGCACCTCGGCGGCAAGATCGAGATGCAGTCGAAGGTCCCCCTGCGCAACCGCGACGAGCTGTCGATGGCCTACACCCCGGGCGTGGCCCGGGTCAGCATGGCGATCGCACGCAACCCCGAGGACGTGCGCCGCCTCACGATCAAGCGCAACTCGGTCGCCGTGGTCACCGACGGTTCGGCCGTCCTCGGCCTCGGCAACATCGGGCCCGCCGCCGCGCTTCCGGTGATGGAGGGCAAGGCCGCCCTGTTCAAGCGGTTCGCCGGCATCGACGCCTGGCCCATCTGCCTCGACACCCAGGACGTGGACGAGATCGTCGCGACCGTACGGGCCATCGCGCCGGGCTTCGGCGGCATCAACCTGGAGGACATCTCCGCGCCGCGCTGCTTCGAGGTGGAGCGCCGGCTGCGTGAGCTGCTCGACATCCCGGTCTTCCACGACGACCAGCACGGCACCGCCATCTGCGTGCTCGCCGCGCTGACCAACGCGCTGAAGGTGGTCGGCAAGGAGCTGTCCGACGTGCGGATCGCGCTGGCCGGCGCCGGTGCGGCCGGCACCGCCGTGCTGCGCCTGCTGCTGGCGGCCGGCGCGAGGAACGTCATCGTCTGCGACTACCGCGGGGCGGTGCACCTCGGGCGCGACGACCTCGACGACTCACTGCGGTGGATCGCCGAGCACACCAACAGCGAGGGGTACGGCGGCGACCTGCGCGGCGCGGTCAAGGGCGCCGACGTGTTCATCGGCGTCTCCGCGCCGGGGATCCTCACCGGAGACGACGTCGCCACCATGGCGGAGGACGCGGTGGTGTTCGCGCTGGCGAACCCGGAGCCGGAGGTCTCGCCCGACGACGCCCGCGAGCACGCGGCGGTGGTGGCCACGGGCCGGTCGGACTACCCCAACCAGATCAACAACGTGCTGGCGTTCCCCGGTGTGTTCCGCGGCCTGCTCGACGCCCAGGCCAGCGGCGTCACCCAGGAGATGCTGCTCGCGGCGGCCCGGGCGCTGGCCGCCGTCGTGACGAGCGAGGAGCTCGGCCCCAACTACATCATCCCGAGCGTGTTCCACCCCGACGTGGCCAACGCGGTGGCGGCGGCCGTACGGGAGTCGGCCGGAGGCAGGGCGCGCGGGTTCACCGAGGCCTGAGGTCGCGGCAGGTGCCGCCTCGGTGACGGTGAGTAATACTGCGCGGCAAACCGGGGTCGGCGTACCCGAATCCGCAATCCTCCCTCATGATGGGATGTATGGCGGAAGCGATCTACGTCGGCGGGTTGCTTGTAGCGACGCCACTGCTCGACGACCCCAACTTCCGGCGTAGCGTGGTGCTCGTCCTGGAGCACGACGAGGACGGCGGCACTTTGGGCGTGGTGCTCAACCGGCCCAGCGACATCGCCGTGACGCAGGTCTTACCTAGCTGGGACGCGCTGGTCACGGGCCCTCCGGTGCTGTTCCAAGGGGGACCGGTGCAGACGGACAGCGCGCTGGCGCTCGCCGCCGTGCCCAGCGGCGAGGAGCCGCTGGGCTGGCGGCGGCTGCAGGGCAGGGCCGCGGCCTCGCGCCTCGGCACGGTGGACCTCGACGCGCCTCCGGAGATCCTGGCCGGGGAGATCTCCCAGATGCGGATCTTCGCGGGCTACGCCGGCTGGACCGGGGGACAGCTCGAGAACGAGGTCCGGGAGGGCGCGTGGTACCTCGTGGACTCCGAGCCGGGGGACACCTTCCACCCGAACCCGGCCACGCTGTGGCGCACCGTGCTACGCAGGCAGAAGGGGGAGCTCGCACTGGTCGCCACCTTCCCGGACGATCCCCTGCTCAACTGATCCCTCGCACCACACGTGACATACCGAGGCCGGGCGCGGGGAGCGCGCCCGGCCGTGGGTCCGGCGTCAGCCCGCGGTGCAGCTCACGGCCGGCACCGAGTTGGTGCCGTTCCAGGAGCCGAGGAACCCGAACGAGGTCGACGCCCCGGCGGCGAGGCTGCCGTTGTAGCTCACGTTCTTGGCCGTGATCGACGAGCCGTTCGACGTCACCGTGGCGTTCCACACCTGCGTGATCGTCTGGCCGTCGGCGTACGTCCAGGTCACGGTCCAGCCCGAGATGGGGCTGGAGCCGGCCGTGACGGTCACCTCGCCCTGGAAGCCGCCGCCCCACTGGTTGGTGACCTTGTACGTCGCCGAGCAGCCCTTGGCGCCGCCGGTCGGCGACGGGCTGGGGCTCGGGGTGCGGG
>JADGHC010000495.1 GCA_019689655.1 Microbispora sp. | reverse complement strand
TCCGGTGGACGCGCCACGCCGGGGCAGCGCCGTCGGCCCGGTGGGCAGCGACGGCCACGAGTGCTCGGAGCGGTCGTCGCCGCTCCCGCTTGCGGCGTCGTTGCGCGGGAACGCCGGCGACTCGGGGTGCTCGCCGTCCGCGGGCCGTCCGGGTGTGCCCGGCATCGGATGCGCCCCGGAATGCTCGGTGAACATGTTCTCCGGGGGTACGGCCGGCATCTCTCCGGCCGGCGCGCCGAGGGACGCGAACCCGCCCGTGCCGGTTGCGCCGAGCCCGTTCCCGTTCGTCGCCGGGGTCCTGCGGGATCCGCCGCCACCCGCCGCGCCGTTGCCGGCGGTCCAGGGTTCGAACGATCCACCGCCCCGGCCGAGGGGATCCGGATCGGCGAACGCCTGCCGTACCGGCAGCCCCGCCGCCGTCTGCCCGGCCGGGACGGACGGGCGGGGCATGACCGGCTGGTCGCCGACGGCGACGAGCTGTGCGGGGAACAGCACCATCGCGACGATACCCACCCCGTCGCTGCGCCGCAGCTGCACCCGGATTCCGTGCCGCAGCGCGAGGCGGCCGACCACGAACAGGCCCATCCGCCGGGACACCGAGACGTCGATCGTGGGCGGCTCGGCGAGGCGGCGGTTGATCTCCGCCAGCTCCTCCGGCGACATGCCGATGCCCGCGTCGGTGACGCCGAGCATCACCGCGCCTCCCTCGACCGGGCTGATGGAGACCACGACCTTGGTGTTGCGCGGTGAGAAGGCGATGGCGTTCTCGATGAGCTCGGCCAGCAGGTGCACCACGTCGTTGGCGGCGTGCCCGGCGATCGAGATGGTCCTGGGGATCCGGACGACCACCCGCTCGTAGTCTTCGACCTCCGACAGCGCCGCGCGGACCACGTCGACCAGCCGGGCGGGCTTGCTGCGCTTGCGCGGCGGCTCGTGCCCGGCGAGGACCAGAAGGTTCTCACTGTTGCGGCGCATGCGCGTGGCCAGGTGGTCCAGCTTGAACAGGTCGGCCAGGCGCCGGCCGTCCTCCTCGCCCCGTTCCAGGCCGTCGATCAGCGAGATCTGCCGCTCCACCAGCGTCTGCGTACGGCGCGACAGGTTCACGAACATCGCGTTGACGTTCGCGCGCAGGCGGGACTCCTCGGCGGCCAGGCGCACGGCCTGCGCGTGGACCTCGTCGAACGCCTGCGCCACTTCGCCGATCTCGTCGCCGCTGTCGACCGCGATCGGCTGCACATGGGACTCGCGTTCGGGGTCCTCGGACTCGCGCATCCGCCGCACGATCTCCGGCAGCCGCCGCCCCGCGATGTCGAGCGCCTCCGCCCGCAGGCGGCGCAGCGGCCGGACCATCGACCGCGCGATGAGCGCGGTCGTGGCGAGCACGAGCACGAGCAGTGCGAGGATCAGGCCGCCGGCGATGAGGGCGTTGCGCTGCTCGGCCGACTGCAGCTCGCGCGCCCGGTCCTGCACGAGGTTCGACACGCGGTCCTCGACGGCCGCCATCTGCTCGATCGCCTTCGTGCTGTTCTGGAACCACTGCTGAGCGGTCCTGTCCCGGCCCTGGTAGTGGCTGAGCGACTCGCCCTGCAGGCCGAGCGTGACCGCCCACGACTTGGTCAGCTCGCTGTTGACGACGTTCTTGTCGCCGAGGAGGGTGACCAGGCGGCTCGCCTCGGCCGCCGGGGCCTCGATGTAGAACGTCGACAGGTAGCTCTGCTGGCGCGACTGGGAGGCCAGGAAGTCCTGCAGCTCGAACGTGGTGAACCGTTCGTTGCGCTCCCGCAGCTCACGGGTGAGGGCGGACCGCTGCAGGGCCGCCTCTTCCTTGGCGTGGGCGAGGGCGCTGAGGGCGCGAAGGCTGCCCAGGATCGCCGCGTTGTCGTCGTTGTTGCCCAGCTCGTCATGCAGGCGCAGGATGTTGGCGATCAGCGCGCTGTAGTCGTCCGTCACGCCGTTCTTGCGGATGCCCTGCAGGCTCGCCATACGGCTCGCGAGCTGCTGCGCCTGCTCCGCCGCACGCGTGCCGTACTCGGGGCCGATGTTCTCGAGGTCGGCCTTCACCTGCTGGACGAGCGGGTCGACCGCCGCGCGCTGCTGGGCGCGGGTCACCACGGTCTCCCCGTCGATGTTGAACCTGCGATTGCCGCCGCCACCCCAGACGATCAGGTCGCGTTCGAGAGCCAGCTGCTCGGCCAGGTCCCGCAGATGCACCGAGTATTCCGCCGCCGACCTGGTGCGCTGGTAGGCGGTCAGGCTGTCGATCGAATCCACGACACGGACGCCGGCGAGCAGCACGGCGACCAGCGTCGGCGCGACGATCAGCGCGGTCAGCCGGGTTGTGACTCGCCAATTGCGTGGCGAGAGACCACTCCGCCGCCCGCGCTTATCGATATTCGACTGCTCCATGCTCACCGGCCCCGCCATCGTTCGGCTTGCCTTCACGCGTCTGGACAGCATGAAGTGACACAGCTATATAAGCGGGGACAATTCGACCACAAGGTCATCACGGTGGGCGGCCCTACCCCTGCCGCAACACCCCAATTGTTACCAAGAGGTGAGGATCGTTATCCATCTCACCTAAGGGCGGCGAGCACGTGTTCCCGCACCTGGATGCGCTGTTGCTCATCGAGGATCGGACGACCTGTGCGATCCACCACATAAAAGACATCCACCGCTTCTGCGCCCAGAGTCTCCACACGCGCGGCTCGAACGTCAAGACCGCACTCGCCGAACGCGCGGCCGATCCGCCACAGCAGACCGGGCCGGTCGTGGGCCCGCACCTCCACCACGCTCGCCGTGGCGGAGGCGTCGTCCACGAGGGTGATTCGGGGCGGCGCGACCGGTACCCGGGACGGGCGCATCGACCTCGCCCGCCGGGCCAGACGCTGCTCGATGTCGAGCCGTCCGGCCAGCACGAGACGCAGGTCGGCCTCCAGCGTCGCGGGGTCGGGCGGTGTGCCGTACTCCGGGACGACGACGAACTCGATCACGGCGGTCGATCCGGCGGACGCGGCGGAGGCGGAGCGGACCGCCAGGCGGTGCGCCGCGAGCACTCCGGCCGCCCGCCACAGCAGGCCCGGCCGATCGGGCGCGACCACGGTGACCGCGCTGCCGTTCACCCGCACCGCGCCGCCGCCGTGCCGCGCGAGCGCCGCCTGTTCGGGGGAGAGCACCGGCGCGGGCATCGGCGGCGTGCCGGCCAGCACCGAACGCACCCGCCGGACCAGGTCGGCGACCAGGGACGCCTTCCAGGAGTTCCACGCGGCGGGGCCCGTCGCGTTGCCGTCGGCCACCGCCAGCGCGGACAGCAGTTCGAGCACCTCCCTCGATCCGACGGCCTCCACCACCCGGGAGATGGTGACCGGGTCGTCGAGGTCCCTCCGGGTGGCGGTCTCCGGTAGCAGCAGGTGGTGCCGCACCACGGTGGCGAGGATCTCCACGTCCGCCTGCGGCAGCCCGATCCGGGCGCCGATGTCCCTGGCGACGACCTCGCCCGTGGTGGAGTGGTCGCCCGGCCAGCCCTTGCCGATGTCGTGCAGGAGCGCGGAGATCAGCAGCAGGTCGGGGCGCGACACCTCGCGGGTGAACGCGGCGGCCGCCGCCGCGGTCTCGATGAGGTGCCGGTCCACGGTGTAGCGGTGCACGGGGTTGCGCTGCGGGCGGTGCCGTACGCGCTCCCAGTCGGGGATGAGCTTCACCAGCACGCCCGCCTGGTCGAGCTCCTCCCAGACCGGTACGGCCGCGCGCCCCGCGCCGAGCAGGGCGACCAGCGCGCCACGGGCCTCCGGGGGCCACGGCACGGGCAGCGGCGGAGACTGCGCGGCGAGCGTGGAGACCGTCGCGGGCGCGAGCGGCAGCCCGGCCTCCGCGGCGGCGGCCGCCGCGCGCAGCACGAGGGTGGGGTCGGTGCGCGGGTTGGCGCCGCGGGCCAGCACGACCTCGCCGCCGTGCTCCACGACGCCGTCGGCGAGCGGCCTGCGGCCCCGCGGCGCGGGACCGGTCAGCATCCGGTCGACCGTCCGCCACGTGGCGTCGAAGGCGTGGGCGATGGTGCGGCCCGCCTCGGCCAGGCGGCGCATCAGCGCCTCCGCGTCCAGCAGGCCGAGCGTGCCGGCGACCGCGTCCTGCTCCTGGAGCACCAGGCGGTCGGTGCCGCGCGCGGTGACCAGGTGCAGCCCGTGCCTGATGTCCAGCAGCAGCTCGTACGCCTCCCGGACCCGGGGGCCGGGGGCCGAGGCGACCCAGGCGGCGGCCACGGCCTGCATCGCCTGCACGTCGCGCAGCCCGCCCCTGGCGTCCTTGAGGTCGGGTTCGAGGAGGAAGGCCAGCTCGCCGCCGGACTCGGCGCGCTTGTCCGCCGACGCGCGCAGCTCGGCCAGCCTGCGCCGGGAGTCCGCCCGCCACTCGGCGAGCACGGCCTCCCGCACGGCCCTGGTCAGCTCGGGGTCTCCCGCCACGTGCCGGGCCTGGATCAGGCCGAGCACCGCCTTGAGGTCTTCCCGTGCGACCTTCACCGCCTCGTCCACCGTACGGACCGAGTGGTCGAGACCGATGCCGGAGTCCCAGATGGGGTACCAGACGCGGTCGGCGATCCTCGCGACGTCGTCGTGGCCGTCGTGGAGCAGGACCAGGTCGAGGTCGCTGCCCGGGGCGAGCTCGCCCCGCCCCAGGCTGCCGACCGCGACCAGGGCGACCCCGCCGATCCCGCCCGGGGTGAGCCCGGAGGAGCCGGCGGGGCCG
>JADGHC010000494.1 GCA_019689655.1 Microbispora sp. | reverse complement strand
CCCCGGGCCCCGACGCCCCAGCCACCGACGTCAGCATCCAGACGGTCGGCGGCGGCGTGAACAACTGCTACGGCGAATACTTCACCAACAGGTGGAGCACCAGCTGCAGCAACGCCTTGAAGGCCGGTAACTACCGTACCAAGGCGGAGTGCGATGGCAGCACGAAGTACGGCGCGTGGGTCTATGTCTCCAAGGGCAGCGTCGCTCGTGGCTTCAGCGAAGGCACGTGTTATCCGGCGATCGTCCGGTACGCCGAGGCGCAGTACTCTGCGCCGTGACCGCTTCAGGAGCCAGGCTCTGAGCGCAGAAACTTCATGCAGGCTCCGGCTCTGCCGATAGAGTCTGCTTGATCTACTGGCGGGGCGCCCCTACGGGGGGTGTCCCGCCGCTGCTTGTGTCTACGCTATCCGGACGTAAGTATTCATCAGGCCCGGGCTCAGAAGACTGGACAAAGTCTGATTCTGACCGTGGGGTGCTCTCCGGGTGCTGCTGCCATGCGGTGAGGCAGGCCCAGACGATCGCCGAGTTATACGCCGGGAACGAGCGGTTATTCGGGTCGCTGACATTTTCACTCGGCGGGACAAGCCGTCGGTTGACAAGGGCAGACATCGGCACGGTAATCGGCCGGGAGCGGCGGACGGCGTGAGCGGACGGTGCCGGTGTGCCAGGCCGGGGGTGGACGGCGCGTGAGGGATTGGTACCGTGGCGTCCGACGCGCGCCGCGCAGCGAAGTCCGGTGAGAACCCGGCGCTGTCCCGCAACTGTGGTTCCCCGCCCCCGGGGACGAGCCAGGTCGCCTGCGCTGCGTGCCGACGCCATCGACCCTCGTGGAAAAGGGTGATCCGTCGCTTTCAGCGGGTCCCTCGATTCCCGGCATTCCCCCTGATGGAGGACCTCGTGAGGCCCGTAAGAATGGCCGTCGCGGGTGTGATGCTGGGCGTGCTCGCTCTGGCCGGATGCGGCCAGAACGACGGCGCCGCCACATCCGCGGCCCAAACCCCCGCCGCCTCGGCCGGCGCCGGACAGGGCGCGTTCCCCGTCACCGTCCAGGCGGGCAACGGCGCGGTGACCATCGCCGAGCGGCCCGAGCACATCGTGTCGCTGTCCCCGACCGCCACCGAGATCCTGTTCGCGATCGGCGCGGGCGCGCAGGTGACGGCGGTGGACGACCAGTCGAACTACCCGCCCGAGGCGCCCAAGACGTCGCTGTCGGGGTTCAAGCCCAACGTGGAGGCCATCGTCGCCGCCAAGCCCGACCTCGTCGTGCTCGCCAACGACCTGGAGGGCGTGGTGGCCGGGCTCGGCAAGGTCGGCGTGCCGGTGCTGCTGGAACCCGCCGCGACCAAGCTGGACGACACCTACGACCAGATCAGGGACCTCGGCGCGGCCACCGGCAACGCGGCCAAGGCCGAGGAGGTGGCGAGCGGCATCAAGCAGAAGATCGACGCGCTCGCCGCCGCCGCGCCCAAGGACAAGAACCTGACCTACTACCACGAGCTGGACACCACGCCCTACGCGGCGACGTCGAAGACCTTCATCGGGCAGGTCTACGGCCTGTTCGGGCTGAAGAACATCGCCGACGAGGCGCCCGACGCCGCCGGCGGCTACCCCAAGCTGTCGGCGGAGTTCGTCGCCAAGGCGGACCCCGACCTGATCTTCCTCGGCGACTCCAAGTGCTGCGGGCAGAACGCCGCCACGCTGGCCAAGCGGCCGGGCTGGTCCGGCCTGACCGCCGTCAAGAAGGGCAACGTGGTGGAGCTGGACGACGACATCGCCTCCCGCTGGGGGCCGCGCGTCGTCGATCTCGCCCAGGCCATCGGCGACGCCGTGCGGAAGGCGGCGGGCTGAGCCGGTGACGACGACGCTCGCACCCCGGGGGGTGCGGTGAGCGGTGAGACCGATGACGGCGGCGTGACGGCGCCGGCCCGGCCGCGCGGCCGGGCGATCCTCATCGCGTCCGCCGTGCTCGCGGTCAGCCTCGCCGTGGGCCTGATGGCGGGCGCGGCGGGCATCTCGCCGCGCGCCATCGCGCTGGCGCTGCTCGACCGGCTGCCGCTGGTGTCCGTGCATCCGGGGCTCGCACCGGCCGAGGAGGGGCTGCTGTTCCAGCTCCGGGTGCCGCGGGTGCTGCTCGCCGGCCTCGTGGGCGGGCTGCTCGCCATGGCCGGTGCGGGCTACCAGGGCGTGTTCCGCAACCCCCTGGCCGATCCGTACCTCCTCGGGGCGGCGGCCGGGGCCGGTCTCACGGTGACGCTCGTCGTGGTCTTCCTCGGCGGCGACGCCGGGGTGACCGCGGTGCCGGTCGCCGCCTTCGCCGGGGCCGTCGGCGGGGTGTTCCTCGCGTACGCGCTGGGCCACACGGCGGGCCGGGGCGGCGGCACCGCGACGCTCGTGCTCGCCGGGGTCGCGGTCACCTCGTTCCTCACCGCCATGCAGACCTTCGTGCAGCAGCTCAAGGTGGAGGAACTGCAGCGGATCTACTCCTGGATCCTCGGCGACGTCGGCGGCGGCTGGGACCAGCTCCGCATGATCGCGCCGTACGCCGTGGTGTCGACCATCGTCATGCTGCTGCACGGGCGGCTGCTCGACGTGCTGTCGGTGGGCGACGAGGAGGCGGTCAGCCTCGGCCTGCACGCCTCGCGCGTGCGCTTCACCGTGCTGCTCGCCGCCTCGCTCGCCACCGCGTCGGCGGTCGCGGTCAGCGGTCTGATCGCGTTCGTCGGGATCGTCGTGCCGCACGTGATCCGGCGGCTCGCCGGCTGGTCGTACCGGATCGTGCTGCCGCTGTCGTTCCTCGGCGGCGCCGCGTTCCTCGTGCTGGCCGACACGATCGCCCGTACGGTGCTCGCCCCGGCCGAGCTGCCGATCGGAGTGGTCACGGCGTTCGTCGGGGCGCCCTTCTTCGTCACCGTCCTGCGGGTGACGCGGCGGGTGGGGACATGAGCGGGCGGGCCGTCCCGGCCGTCGAGGCGCGCGGCGTCGGCGTGACGCTCGGCGGGCGGCGGGTGCTCACGGACGTCACGCTGTCGGCCGCGCCCGGCCGGTGGGTGGCGATCATCGGGCCGAACGGCGCGGGCAAGTCCACGCTCCTGCGCGCCGTCGCCGGGCTGGTGCCGAACGAGGGCGAGGTGCTCGTCGAGGGGACCCGCGTGGACGACCTGCGCCCGCGCCGCCGTGCCCGGCTGATCGCCTACGCCCCGCAGAGCCCCGCGCTGCCGCCCGACATGACGGTCTACCAGTACGCCCTGCTCGGCCGCACGCCGTACATCCCCTATCTCGGCAGCGAGAGCGCGCGGGACCGCGAGGTGACGCGGTCGGTGCTCGAACGGCTCGACCTGGACGGCTTCGCGTCCCGGCCGCTCGGGCAGTTGTCCGGAGGCGAGCGGCAGCGGGTCGTGCTCGCCCGGGCGCTGGTGCAGCAGGCGCCCGTGCTGCTGCTGGACGAGCCGACCACGGCGCTCGACCTCGGCCACCAGCAGCAGGTGCTCGAACTCGTCGACCGGCTGCGCCTGGCCGACGGCCTCACCGTCGTGAGCACGCTCCACGACCTCAGCCTGGCCGCGCAGTACGCCGACGAGCTCGTGCTGCTGGCCGCGGGGCGCGCGGTCGAGGCCGGGCCCCCCGGACGGGTGCTGTCCGAACCGCTGCTGGCCGAGCACTTCGGCGCCAGCGTACGGGTGGAGACCGGCGCCGACGGCCGCCCGCTCGTCCATCTGGTCCGCCCGCGGGCGGCGGTCCCCTCGGCGACCCCGCGGGAGGGGAGGTGACGACCCTCCCGCGGCCGTCCCTGACGTACCGGGTGGAGGACGGCCTGAAGCTGGGCACGCTGCTGTGGCGGTTCGGGCCCGGCTGGCGGATGATCTCCTCAGCCGTGCTGGGCGGCGGCGTCGGCCCCCGCGCCTGGGTGCTGAACATGCAGGTGGCCGAGGGATACTCGCGCATGGACCCGGTCGAGCACATGACCGCCCTCGGTCCCGGCGGCCGCGGGGTCGGCATGATGACGGCCGCGCGGGTGGAGCGCTGCACTGTCGCGGCGGACGGGGGAGCGGAGGCCGCCGCCACGGTCGGCCTGGGCGTGCCGACCTGGGCGGCCGCGCCCGAGGGGGTGCCCGACCCCGGCCTGCCCGCCGCCCCGGAGATCGGGCCGCAGTCCGCGCGGGACGCCGTACGGGAGGCCGGCCGGGAGGCCGGGACCGGCGGGCGTGCGCCGCGTCCGGGAACGATCAACATCCTGGTGGCCGTGCCGGTGGCGTTCTCCGACCCCGCGCTGGTCAACGCCGTCATGACGGTGACCGAGGCGAAGACGCAGGCACTGCTGGAGGCGGGCTACCCCTGCACCGGAACCGCGTCGGACGCCGTCTGCGTCGCCGTACGGGAGGACGGTCCGGAGGAGGCGTTCGGCGGCCCGCGCTCGGTCTGGGGCGCGCGGATCGCCCGCGCGGTCCACCGGGCCGTCCTCGACGGCGCGCGGGACTGGCGGGCCCGGCGCACCGGCTGACCGGCGGTACCGGGAGCCGGTGGCCGGCCCGGTGCTCAGGCCGCCGGCCGCGTCACCGCCCCGCGGACCGAGCGGGAGCCGAGAGCGGCGGCGACGGCCACGGCTTCGGCGATCGCGCAGGTGCCGAAGGCGGCGTGCAGGCCGAGACGCTCCACCAGGACCGAGAAGACGGTGTAGGAGACGGGCACCAGACCCAGGGCCGAGAAGCCGGCCAGTGCCATGACGCGCCCCAGATAGGCATGGTCGGTGCC
>JADGHC010000493.1 GCA_019689655.1 Microbispora sp. | reverse complement strand
GTTGGCCTCCGAGCGGGCCGTCTCGCGGCTCAGTAGCAGAAGGTCCTGCTGCAGGGCCTCGGCGAGACCCGATACCGCCTCCTTGCTGCCATCCGGCCAGATGAGCGTCTTCGGGCCCTCCAGCCGCGGCACGCGCAGCCCGCCCTTCTCCCGCAGCTCACCCTGCCACTGCGGCAGCAGGTTGGCAGGCGGCAGGATCAGCGCGCGCTTCACCCCCCGCCCGGCCAGGAGGCGCCTCAGGGTCAGGATCGCCTCCACCGTCTTGCCCATGCCTACCTCGTCGCAGAGCAGGCGGCCCTGCGGCCAGGCCTCGGCGACTTCGGCCACCACATGCCGCTGGTGCGGCCAGAGCGTGACAGGCGCCATGGCATCGCAGGTGGCGGCCCCGCCCTCCGGCATGTAGGGCGCTTCCATCGCATAGGCCCACAGCATGGCGGCGCGCTGGCGACGGAGGTTGTCCTGGGGTTCGGCAACTGGTGGTGCCTCAGGCGCGAGCTTGATCAGCTCGTCCCGCACCGCATCGGGCAGGGGTACGGCCACCACCGCCGGATCCTCGCCGGACCACAGCAGCTCGAACTCGGCGCGGAAATGCTCGTGGCGCTCCGGGTCGGTCCAGCTCCGGCTGATCTCGAGCTTCTCGTAGTTCCCGCGGATGCCCTTTGCACTCTCATTGCCACTGCCGGCGAAGACGACGGCATCCTCGGCCCTGTCCACGAACAGGCCGAACTTCGCATGCAGGATGCCATCGCCCTGCCGCATCACGCCGACCTTCATCTCCAGCCAGCCATCGCGCGCGAGCCAGGCCAGCATCTCCAAACGGCCCTTCTGCAACGCGGTCTCCGGCGTGCCGAGCCGGGCCAGCAGCGCCTGGATCAGCGGCCCGTCCTTTCCGGCTTCGAGCAGCGCCCGCACGTCCTGCTCGGCCAGTTCCTCGTTCACCAGCAGCCGCAAGGCCGGCTTCCGGGTGATCTCGCCATCCAGGATACGCTGGATGAAGGCCCCGAAGCCGGCAGCTGCGGCGGCCAGCACCGACGAGGAGAAGTAGGCGCAGCAGCGATCGTAGCGCACCGCGCGGCGCAGCGCCGGCTCATACAGCCGCGCCACGAGTTGGCCGTCGGGTGCGCGGAGGAAGCGCGGCCAGTCGACCTCGCGGAGCGACGCCATCATTCGAAACCCCTCGTCGCTACGGCCGAGTGAAGGCAGTTCCTACCCGCAGGCACAGCGCAGCCCTCGAACGAACAGCGGCGGCCAGAAGGGCCGCGCACACGTTCCTTCCACACCGGCGAGCACTGGAGCCTTATTGCGCTCGGGGCAATTGGCGCAGAGCTTCACTGAGCATTGCAGACGCTTGAATGTTCGCCCTGGGTGCCGCTTCTTTCCGCCGGCACGCAGCAGCACAGCCACGTCAGACCACCGGTAAATGTGCCTGTAGGCTATCCGGTTGGTTTCCGCTCCATGATGCGGCGCCGTGACAACAACTGGCCCCCACGGCCTTGGGCGATCATCCAGGAAGGAGTTGCGGTAGTGCGGTCCGTCGCCGAGCGGCGAATCTCCGCAGAACAGGACGCCCGGGGCTCGCCTGGTGGCCGGCGCGAAGAAGGCGAGGCTTGCCTCATTGGTGGGTGAAAGTCTGGCGAGATAGCTCAGCTCCAGTTGCTCCGGCGCCTGCTGCTCGACGGCGTTGATCGGGACGAGGAAGCCAGGGATCCCGCCCGCGGGCACACCGGTCTTCGAGTAGGCGACGTAGTCGAACCACCGGACACGGAGGCCTCGATCTATCGCGGCCTTGCCGATCTTTCGAATTGCCTCCGCCGTTTCCATTAGCCCGAGCCAGTACGTAGCCACAGCAACACTTACCGGGCGATTGGGCCGATCCCGGCGATACCGGATCGAGCCCCGCGCCGACTTGAACACATCTTCGGCGACTTCGTCGGATTCAATGTGATGCGCTTGCCGCTTCAACTTGGCGAACCACGGTGGCTCATCGAGCGGTTCGGTGGTTCCCAGATCGACAACGCCATAATCGCCATCGATCCGATCACGCGAGATGTCGCGGGCCAGATCAGCGGATGGCCGCGGTCGCTCCGGTGGAACGTCCGCAACACGAGCCCTTTCCTGCCTCACACGATCACTCAGGACTTCGGCGAACTGCTCCTCGTCGAGGTCGCCATATTCGCTGCCCGAGTATTGCTCTCCGAGGCTGTCCAACTCACGAACCAGCCCGCGCACAAAGCCTCTTGGGTCCTTGAGGAGCTCGGGCAGCACGTCCCGCCAGCGCCCCGGCAACCAGACCTGCCCGAAGGTGAAGTCCTGTGCTCGCAGCAGATCGGGCAGTCCACCGGCATGGTCCTGGTCTGCGTGGGTACACACCACGATGTCGATATGCTTTCGGTCCGGAAAGTGATCCTGGAGGACCGTGGCAATCTGGTTCCGCTTGTAGCCACCATCGACGAGGACGGTGTAGCGGCCACGGCAAAGCAGGAAAGACTCGCCGGATATCGGGAGAGCATGGAGGCTGCTGTGATGCCGAGACGGCGAGGCGCTCATTCCTCCTCCTCGTCCTCCTCCGCCTCATCGTCCTCCTCATCCTCGATCTCCGCCTCCTCGGCATCCTCCGCGCTGGGCGCGGCGGACTTGGAGAGAAGTTCGAGCACCGCCTGGTCGGGCTTCTTTTCCGTCCAGTCGGGCGGGGTCAGGCCGAAGACCGGCTGCAGTAGAGCGTGCCAGGCACGGAACTCGGCGAATTTCTGTGCCACCGCGTTCTTCTCGCGGCGCACCGCGGGTGGGGCGGCGCGCAGCAAAGCCTCGATCAGCCGCACGGTCGGGTCGCCGAGCTTGATCCCGTGGCGCGTGGCGAAGGCCCGCGTCGCCTGGACCTGCAGCGAGGCCATCGCGTCAGGCCGAAAGCGGCGCGAAGCGCGCCTCGATGGTGGCGGTGTCGGGCAATTGCATGAACAGGCTCCGCAGCATGGCGCCGAGATCCGCCTTGCCCTCCTTGCCGAAACCCAGGCACACGGTCACGCGGATGGAGCTGCCGGGGGCGAGCGCGTTCCCGAGGGTCTGCGCCATGGTGAGCGGCTTGATGGCGGCGGTCACCCTGGCGTCCGCCACGGTGAAGGCCAGCTTGCCGCCATCCTTCATGTCGCCCATCAGCTCGGCCTCGATGGTGATGTCGGTCGCGCCTAGCGGGCTCGCGGCGCCGAGCGCCTTCTGCGCATCGGCGGCCGTGAGGCAGGTGATGCGCAGTGTCAGAAGGTTGCGCTTGTCGGCGTAGGTGGCGGCAACCTCGGTGTCGGTCGTCGAGGTCGGCCCGACGCCCTTGGGTGGCGGCGGCGGCAGCGGCAGCCCGCTGATCGGGGTCACGGCCTCCTGCGCGCCGGTCTCCTTCAGCCATTCCTGCGCCGTGGCGCTCCCGGCCTCGGCGATGCGCGTCGCCTCGTCCATCGGCAGCGTGGTCAGCTTGCGGCCAGGATCACGCCGGCGGTGGCCGTTGGTGGTGAAGACCGCGCCCTTGGCGTCGAAGGCGGTGCCGTCCTCCTGCCTCACCACCAGCTTCCCATCGGCGACGGCGCGCAGGATGGAGCTGCGTACCACCGTGGCGTTCGGCACCAGGCGAAGCCCCTGGGCAGCGAGGAAGCGCCGGTGCAGGGCAGCGGCCGAGCGGGCTTCCGGATCATCCGCCAGCGGTGTTGCGCCGTTGAAGACGAGTTCCAGGAAGCGATCGGGGAACAGGCTGTCGGTGTCGGCGTAGATCAGCTTGCGGTCTTCGACAAAGGCCTTCACTGCCTCCTGGCCCGAGGGAAGCTGCATCGGCGGCGTGTCGGGCGGGGTGATGAATCGCTCGTCGATCGTCAGCGCCGCACCGTCGGCGAGGATCAGGCGGTTGAAGGCGCGCGCGGCTTCCAGGCGCGTCGCCTTGCGCAGTTCCGGGATCTGTTTCTTGAGCTGCTCGCGCGCCAGCTTGCCACCCTCGCTGTTGGTCTGCTCGGCTTCGATCGCTTCCGCTGCCATCAGGCGCTGGATGCGCTGGATCGCCTTCTCCAAGCCGTTGGTGTCGGGCGCCACGGCCAGAATAGCGTTGCGGTAGGTGCGAATCGTTTCCGCACCCGGCGTGTCGTCGGTGTAGGTGACGACCGACTTCGCCATGTCCTCGCTTTCGCAGAGCGCAAGCTGCAGCTCAGGACGCTCCGGAACCGCCTTGGCGTTGGGCGGCCAGGCCAGAAGCTTGGCGAAGGCGCCCTGGAATGATTTCTGGACCTCGGTCTTCAGGCGGTCGAGCGCATCTGCACGGGGCACCTGCCCCATGCGCTCCTCGATCTGCTTGAGGATGTTCGGCTCGTAGCGGAACTGCCAGGCATTGGCGTGCCCGCTCATGGGATAGAGGTGCCAACAGGCGCCGGCCAGCCGATCGAGCGCGTGGGCCGGCTCGTCGCCGCCATCCTCGGGGCGGAGCACAGCGAGCGTGAGGTCGGCGGGATCGAGGCCGCTGTTGCTCTCGAGCGGCAGGCTTTCGAGCAGCAGGGCGGACGCCACGCGGCGGTGATGGCCCCAGGTGGCCGTGGCCAGCAGCAGGATCACCGCCCCGCCGATGGCATAGAGGCGGAGGTTCATCGCAGCCCTGCCGCAGCCATCGCCGCCCGCCACCGGGCGATGCTGGCGACATAGCCGATGGTCTCGCGCGCATTCGCCGCCCCGGTCACCGCGGCGAGGCAGGGCGCGATGTCATCCCAGAGCCGGGCGCCATGGCACAGGGCCTG
>JADGHC010000492.1 GCA_019689655.1 Microbispora sp. | reverse complement strand
TGCGGGTGGTGGGGTCGTAGTTGTGTATAATATACAGGGCGAGGGCTGGGGGACGGCCCCGGGGGCGCGGCCACCGCCCGGTGCGGCGAGTGCCGGGGCGCCGGTGCGGGCCTGTCCGGAGCCGGAGACGGCGGCGGTTTCGGAGAGGGCGGCGGCGCGGGCCTGTGTCGCGGGCAGCCGGGCCCTCCGATGCCGATCTCGGCATGCAGGCCGACGATCACGTTCACGTCGACGCAGAGGCCGACCCGCAGGCCCAATCCGCCCCGGTCGCCGGGGACGTCCGGGTCGTCGGCCGGGAGAGCGGCGTTCCCGGCCGCCCGCACAATGCCCTCGGGGTCCTGCCGTTCGGCCCGCGCCGGGGCGGGAGCCGCGGCGCTCAGCGTGGCGCAGGTGAGCGCGGCACACGCGGAAACGGCCGCGACCGCGACGGCCGCGTGCCGGCCCGCCGTCCTGCCCATGTCAGCGGCCCTCGGGGATCCGCTGGAACTCGTGCAGGGCGCTCACGAACGCGTCGGGTTCGACCGCCAGGCCACCGCTGAACGGGTGGGAGATGTTCCAGGCGAGATAGACGCCGACGCCGAGCAGGACCGCCATCACCGTCACCGGCACGAGCGTGAGACCCCGGGGCCGGGCCCCGGCCAGGAACGGGAAGACGATGACGAGGACGCCCGTGAGGACCGTG
This sequence comes from Microbispora sp., assembly GCA_019689655.1. Lineage (GTDB taxonomy): Bacteria > Actinomycetota > Actinomycetes > Streptosporangiales > Streptosporangiaceae > Microbispora. The sequence continues at coordinate 4,086 of JADGHC010000492.1, read as the reverse complement.
AGCAGGAGCACGCCGGGCGGCGGCTCGGTGCCCGCGTCGGCGGCGCGCTGCCGGCGGGCGGCGAACAGGTCGCCCAGCCGCTCCAGCACGGTGTCTTTGGCGTCGCGCGCCTCGTCGGTCGTGAGCGGCAGTTCGGTCACGCGGGCGCGCAGCGCCTCCAGGCGCGCCGTCCCCTCGGCCCCGAGGTGTCCGGCCGCCATCTGCGGCCACTCGTCCTCGACGACGTAGCGCGCGTACTCCCGCAGTCCTTCCCGCACCTGGGCGGCGTCGGGGGCGGGCAGCGACGCGGCGGCCCAGTACGCCTCCACCAGGGCCTGCGTCTCCGCGTAGGTGTTCTGCCGCGCCGAGTCGGCCGTGGTCCACGGGACGACGATCGCGATGGCGAACACGAGCAGGAACAGCGAGGAGATCATCGACCCGGCGTGCCCGGCGGACGCGCCGCCGGGGTCGCGGTCGTCGGTGCCCCGGCCCAGCAACCGGAACAGCAGGGCCGCCACGGCCACCAGTGCGACGGCCGCCGCGACCGCCAGTACGCCTATGAGCATGCCATCTCCGCAGATACTTTGCCGATTACAAACAGTGAGATGACTACCACAAAAAGTAATCACTAACCAGCCCGGGACGGGAAAGCGGCCACGGCGCGGCCTACCCCGGTCACCGGGGCGGATCATGGCAGGATCGCCGGGGAGGTGATCGCATGCGCGTGGTGATCGCGGGCGGGCACGGGAAGATCGCCCTCCGGCTGGCCCGTCTGCTCAGCGGACGGGGCGACGCGCCGGTGGGCCTGATCCGCAACCCGGACCAGATCGCGGACGTGGAGGCGGCCGGCGCCGAGGCGGTGGTGTGCGACCTGGAGCGGGCCACGCTTGAGGAGGTGGCCGAGACGCTGCTCGGCGCGGGCGCGGTGGTCTTCGCCGCCGGTGCGGGACCCGGCAGCGGCGCGGCGCGCAAGTTCAGCATGGACCAGGGCGGCTCGGTGCTGCTCGCGGAGGCGGCGCAGCGAGCCGGGGTGCCCCGCTTCATCCAGATCTCCACCATGGGCGCGGGCGCGCCGCCCGACCCGGGACGCGGCGAGGTCTGGGCGGCCTACATCGCGGCGAAGACGGCGGCGGAGGAGGATCTGCGCGCCCGCCCGCTCGACTGGACGATCCTGCGGCCGGGGCGGCTCACGGACGAGCCCGGAAGCGGCCTGGTGACGCTGGCCGACCCGCCGCTGCCTCCCGGCGAGGTGTCGCGGGACGACGTCGCCGCCGTGATCGCCGCGCTGCTGGACGAGCCGCGGACGCGGCACCGCGTTCTCGATCTCATCGGCGGAGGGGTGCCCATCGACGAGGCCGTACGCCTCGTGCTCATGCGATGACCCTGCGGAGCCGTTCCGAAACCGTTTACAGAAATCGGCACGCATGACAAGAGGGACCAAATACCCATTCGAGCACTAAGTGATCTCGTTACGGAAAAATCCCATCTTCGGGTGTTCTGGTGCCTTGACGTCATTTTTGGGGCGACAAAGACTTCCCTCGACTTCGCGTGATCATTCCGGGCTGACCCCCCTTCCCGGAAGGCGCGCCAGATGGAGGAAAACTCGATGAGGAGCACTCCCCGCAGGGCTTGGCGTTACGCCGCCGCGCTCGCACTCCCCCTGGCGATCACCCTGAACGCCCTCCCGGCGTTCGCCGACCCCTCGCCCGATCCGGTCCCGCCCGACCGGGCGTCCAGCACCGCGCAGAACGGCGTCGCGCTCATGCGCATCATCGTCCCCGACCAGGCGGCGGTGGACAAGCTGGCCTCCCTCGGGGTGGACCTGGCCGAGTACACCAAACCGGTCGACGGCGGCATCGAGGTGCACGCCGTGCTCAGCCCCGAAGAGTCACGGAGCCTGCGCGACCAGGGCTTCGATGTCCGCGACGCGATTTCCGACCAGAGCGACTACGCCGCGAACATGGCCGAGCGGCGGCAGGCCCTGGCCTCCGCGACGGCCGACGCCGCGCAGACCGACACGCTCACCCCGCTGCGCGCCGAGTGGTTCACCAGCCTCGACGGCCGGCGCTTCCTGTCGGTCGAGGTGAAGTCGAGCGCGACCGACGCGGAGACCGTGCTCACCGCCACCTGGGACAGCGGCCCCGGCACCGCCCCCGACTCCGGCGGCACGGCGACCATGTCCCGCTTCACCGACGCCGGGCAGTACATGTACCACCGGTTCAACTCGCCGCTGCCGATCACGGCGACCCCCACCAAGGTCACCGTCACCAGCAACCGGGGCGGCTCGATCACGGTGCCGGTGACGAAGTGGCTGGGCGAGCCGCGCAAGGCGCCGGGCAAGCACTACGTGTCGGACTTCGTCGACCACTACATGGACCCCACCGAGGTCACCAACCGGATCGTGGCGCTGGCCAAGGAGTTCCCGAAGATCTCCGAGATCATCGACCTCCCGTACAAGACGAACGGCTACCGCCGCCAGGCGCAGGCGCAGTTCGGCTCGGGCTCGGGAAGCGAGCTGGCGAGCACCTTCTACGTCACCTCCAAGGCGTACGGCAGCGAGGGCGGCAACGACATCAGCGTCGCGCTGGCGAACCCCGGGCGGGCCTCGTCCCCGCTCTCGGTCACCGTCGACGGCAAGGACGTCGTGGTCAACCTGGCCACGGACGCCTCCGGGGCGATCACGAGCACGGCCGCCCAGGTCGTCGCCGCGCTGAACGGCGACTCCGCCGCCTCGGCGCTGCTGACCGCGAGCCTGTACCGGACCAGCACGGGCACAGGGGTGGTGGCCGCGGCCCCGGCGACCACGCTGACCGACAACCTGAAGGCGCCGCCGAGCGTCTCGCGCCGGCCGTTCCAGATGAAGGCGCTGCGCATCGGCAAGACCCGCGACGGCTCGAAGACCGGCGTGTTCCTCTACTGCCAGGAGCACGCCCGTGAGTGGGTGACCCCGATCACCTGTGTCGAGACCGCCGAGCGGCTGCTGCGCAACTACGCGCACGACCCGGACACCAGGAAGCTGGTCGACGACCTCGACATCTTCATCGTGCCGACGATCAACCCCGACGGCGCGCACTACTCGATGTACGACTACAACATGCAGCGCAAGAACATGGTCAACTACTGCGCTGCCGACGCGTCGGACCCGGCGCGCCGCAACTCCTGGGGCGTCGACCTCAACCGCAACTTCTCGGTGGGCAGCGTCTTCGACGGATACACCGGCGGCTCGACCTCCTGCACCGGCGAGACCTACGCCGGGCCATCGGAGCTGTCGGAGCCGGAGACGCGCAACGAGGTGTGGCTCGCGGAGAAGTTCCCCAACATCAAGTTCGCGATGAACACCCACTCCTACGGCGGCTACTTCATGTGGCCTCCGGGGGCGTACAAGAGCGCCGGCCGGGAGACGCTGCCGCGGCCCGACCTCGGCACGGAGGAGTACTTCTGGAACGCCTCCAACCACATCCTGTCCGCCGTCCAGGCCTGGCGCGGCACGGCCATCTGGCCGGGACGCACCGGCCCGGTGGTCGACGTGCTGTACTCGGCGGCCGGCAACAGCGCCGACGAGTTCTGGTACAACAAGGGCATCATCGGCTGGGACTTCGAGGTCGGCGCCGACATCTACGACCCGGCGGCCAAGAGGTACAACGCGGTCGGCTTCCAGCCTCCGTTCAGCGAGGGCCACGAGGAGGCGATGGAGTTCTCCAACGGCCAGATCGGCATCCTCGAGGTCGCCCGCGCGTACGGCAAGGACAAGCAGCGGCCCGGCTCGAAGCTCGTGGTGACCGGCAAGACCGCGACCTCGACGACGTTCACTTTCACGGTGGACGAGCCGGCGAACGTCTACTACACCCTGGACGGCAGCCGGCCGACGCTGAGCTCCCCCAAGCTGACCTCGGCGGGCATGCGCGAGGGCGCCGCGTCGATCACGGTAGACAAGACCACCGAGGTGCACTGGTTCGCCATGGACCTCGCGGGCAACATCGAGAAGAACTACAAGCCGGACGGCAACGGCAAGAACTACCGGAAAGAGACCGTCAAGGTCGACGGCAAGGGCGGCGGGAAGGGCTGACCTTCCGTGCCACGGTGGCCGCCGGCGGGCAGTCCCCGCCG
>JADGHC010000491.1 GCA_019689655.1 Microbispora sp. | reverse complement strand
GCCCGTCGAGCTCCTCCTCGATGGCCCGTGCGTGCGCGGCGTCGGCGGCGTCGCGCTTCTTGTCGTGGAAGTACATGAACGCCTCCGCGACGAAGAACAGCGCGACCATCGGGAGCGCCAGGGCGAGCATGGTGACGGGGTCCTGGCTCGGCGTCGCGACGGCCGCGAAGACGAATATCAGGAACACGACCATGCGGGTGTGCTTCGACACCGTCTTGAACCGGAGCACCCCGATGACGTTGAGGAACACCAGCAGCAACGGCAGCAGGAAGGAGGCGCCGAAGATCACCAGCATCGCGAGCGCGAAGCTGAGGTACTCGTTGATGCTCACCAGCGGGAGCGTCCCCTCGGGCGCGAAGCTGAGCAGCAGCGCCAGGCCCTTGTCCATCGTGATGTAGGCCAGGGCCGCGCCCGCGGTGAACAGCGGCACGGAGAGCCCGAGGAACGCCAAGGTGTAGCGGCGCTCGTTCTGGTACAGGCCCGGGGTCACGAACGCCCAGATCTGGTAGATCCAGAAAGCGGCCGACACCACCAGGCCGAAGATGACGGCGACCTTGAGGTTGACGAAGAACGAGTCGAAGACCCCGTTCACCACCAGCGTGCACTTGTCGGCGTTCAGCTGGTGGGCCTGCGGCAGCCGGCAGTACGGCTGCTTGAGGAAGTTCCAGATGGGCTCGAAGAAGACGAACCCGGCCACGGTCCCGGCGACCACCGCCAGGATCGCCTTGATCAGCCGGTTGCGCAGCTCGCGGAGGTGCTCCATGAGCGTCATCCGCCCGTCGTCCGGCGTGACGGGGGTCGACCGTTTCAGCAGCGCCATCTAGCTCGTCCTGGGGTCAGTCGGGGTGATAGACAGCGCGCGGCCTAGTTGGAGCGCTGCTCGTTCTGCGAGCTCACCGGCTGCTGGGCCTCGCGCAGCCGCCGGTTCTCCTCCTCGAGCGCACGCAGCCGCTCCTCGATGGACGGGGTGCCCGCCGGGATCTGCGCCGCGGGCGGGGTGACGGGCTCGGCCTGCGCCTTCACCACCGTCTGCCGCGCCTCGTCGTCCTCGCTCAGCTTGCTGGTTTCCTTCTTGAACAGGCGCAGCGACTGCCCCAGGGCCTTCGCGGTGTCCGGGAGCTTCTTTGCGCCGAAAAGGAGGATCAGAACCAGGAGGATCAGAATCCATTCCATGGGTCCGAGGTTGGCCATGTCGTGTCCTTTACCGCGAGGGCCGTGCGTACTACCCCCGATCGTACGCGCACCACACGCCAAAGTTCACCTGTCCACTGTCGTCTAAATCACACCAAGTCTAGACAAAGCACCCTATTTAGACAGGCCCAGCCGCCCCTCGGCCCGGTCGATCTCGGCGCGCAGCTCCCGCGCGGCGGCGAGCACCCGGGCGGCCGGCCAGGCGAGGACGGCGAGCCCGGCCACGGCCACCCCGGTCAGGGCGAAGATCCAGGTCATGCCCGCTCTCCCGGTCAGACGGTCTCGTAGTTGGCCAGCGCCTGCTTGGCGGTGGCCGTCACCCGCTCGGCGAGAGACGCCGGGGACAGCACCCGGCCGCCGTCGCCGAGCCGGAGCGCGAGCCGTACGAGCCAGGACTGGTCGCGGGCCCGCAGCGCGACGCGCAGACGGCCCTCGCCCAGCTCGGTGACCTCCTCGCAGGGGTAGTACTCCGCCACCCAGCGGCCCGCGGGGGTCAGCTCCAGCTCCACCAGCTCGTCGCCGTCCGACGGCCGGAACACGCCCCCGGTGACGTCCATCGGCTCGGCCTCGGCCGGCGGGTCCGCGGGCACGTCGAGAACCTCGACGTCCAGGATCCGGTCGATGCGGAACATCCGCATCGCCTCGGCGCGGTAGCACCAGCCCTCCAGGTAGTGCCGCCCGTCCACGACCACGACCCGCAGCGGGTCGACCTCCCTCGGGGTGATCTCGTCGCGGCCCGGCACGTAGTAGCGCAGCGAGAGCCTGCGGCCCCTGCGGGCGGCGTCGGTGATGACGGCGTGGGCGTCCGGGGCGGCGCCGATCTCCACCTGCACCTGGCTGCTCACCGTGGCCGCGCCCTCGGCCGCCGCCTGCTCCAGCTTGGCGATGACCCGCCCGAGCACGTCGCGGCCCCGGAACTCGGGCAGTTCGGCGAGCATGCGCAGCGCGACGAGCAGCGCGCTCGCCTCGTCCACCCCGAGCTTGAGCGGCCGGGCGATCGTGTCGGCGTTGTCGATGAGGATCTCGCCGCCGTCCCAGGAGACGTCGATCAGGTCACCGGGGGTGTGCCCGGGCAGCCCGCACATCCAGACGAGCTGGAGGTCGTCGATGAGCTGCTTTTCCGTCAGGCCGAACAAACGCGCCACCTCGGGCACCTGCGCGCCCGGATGCGACATGAGGTACGGCACGAGCGCCAGCAGCCGCGGCAGCCGGTCCGAGCTCACTGCACCGCTCCCTTCAGACGGCGGATCACGGCCTCGCGCGCGTCCGGCGGGTCCATCACGACGGCGTCCGGCCCGAGGCTGGCCAGCCACCCGGCCAGCCATTCGGGATCGGCGAAGGTCACCTCGGCCTCGTCCCACTCGCCGTCCCCGGGCCGTACGGCCTGGGCGGCGTGGCGCAGCCCGAGGCAGGTGCCCTTGCGCACGCGCACCAGAGCGACCCGCTCGTTCGGCAGGTCCTGGTAGCCCACCATCGACCGCAGGTCCAGCCCCTCCGGCACGGTGAACGCGCCCGGCCGCCCGAGCGTGGACACCGCCCCGGTGATCCGGCTCAGCCGGAAGACCCTGGTGGCGCCGCGGTCGCGGTCGTGCCCGATCAGGTACCACCGGCCACGCCTGCTGACGACCCCCCACGGCTCGACCGTCCGCCGCAGCACCGACCCGCTGCCCGCCGACCGGTAGTCGAAGGCGACCACGCGCCGGTCCCGTACGGCCTCCCAGAGGGCGGGGAACGCGGGATCGCGGGTGTCCACCCGCAGCTCCAGGGGGCTTTCCGCGAGGTCGGCGTGCACGCCGCCCGCGGTCAGCTTCAGCAACGCCCCGCTGGCCGCCTCCGCCAGGCTCGCCCGCTGCCACACCTGCGCGGCCAGGCCGATGACGGCGGCCTCGTCGGGCTCCAGGGTGATCTCGGGCAGCTCGTACGCCTCGCGCACGATCCGGTAGCCGGGGTCGTCCTCCCAGGGGTCCTTGTGGACCTCGATGGGGATGCCGATCTCGCGCAGCTCGTTCTTGTCGCGCTCGAACATGCGCTGGAAGGCCTCGTCGTTGTCCGGGTCGTATCCGGGGACGGCCTGCCGGATCTGCTCCGCGGTGAGCGGCCGCCGCGTCGCGAGCAGGCAGATAACCAGATTGAGCAGCCGCTCGGTCTTCCGCCGCGACATCGGGCCTCCCTTCCGTTCGAGAACGCTACCCTTTCCGGCGTGATCAGATGGCGCAAGGGCGAAGTGATGCGGATCCGGCGCGAGTGGCCGGGGGCGGTGGAGCTCGACGTCGCCGTCGACGAGGGCGAGTGCCGGGCCCTCGCCTATCCCCCGCTGGTGGGACGCCCTGAAGTGGGCGACACCGTGCTGCTCAACACGACCGCCCTCGCCATGGGTCTCGGTACGGGAGGGTACGCCATGGTGGTCGCCGTGCCGGACCGTTTGCCGCAAGATCCTTCCGGCCCCGGCCACCTGGTGAAGGCACGCTACACCCCGTTGCAGGCCACCGTGCTCGGCGCGGACGAGCAGGGGTCCCCGCACCACGAGGCGCTGCGGGAGGCCGACTCGATCGACGGGATGCCCGTCGTGATCGCCGACCTGCACTCCGCCCTGCCCGCGATCCTGTGCGGCCTGTACGCGACCTCCCCGGGGTTCAAGGTGGCGTACGTGATGCAGGACGGCGGGGCGCTGCCGGCGTGGTTTTCGATGTCGTGCGCGACGCTGCGCGAACGCGACTGGCTGTGCGGGGTGGTGACGACCGGCCAGTCCTTCGGCGGGGACGTCGAGACGGTCACGCTGCACACCGGGCTGCTGGCCGCCCGTCACGTGCTCGGGGCCGACGTCGCCGTGGTGACGCAGGGGCCGGGCAACCTCGGCACCGGCACCCGCTGGGGGTTCTCCGGGGTCGCGGCGGGCGAGGCGGTCAACGCCGCGGCCGTGCTGAACGGGCGGCCGGTGGCCGCGCTGCGGGTCAGCGAGGGCGACCGCCGCGAGCGGCACGTCGGGGTGTCGCACCACTCGCTCACCGCGTACGGCCGGGTCGCGCTGGCCCGGGCCCGGGTCGTCGTACCGGACCTGCCGGGCGAGTTCGGCGCGGCGGTGCGCGAGCAGGCCGCGGCCCTGGCCGGACGCCACGAGCTCGTGACCGTCCCGATCGACGGCCTGCACGAGGCGCTGAAGGCGTCGCCCGTGCGGCTTTCCACCATGGGCCGCGGCCTCGAAGAAGACCTGGCCTACTTCCTTACCTCCGCCGCCGCCGGGAGGCACGCGGCGTCGCTGCTGTCGTAGAACTCCCGGAACGTGAACGCCTCCGGGCCCGGCCCGCGGGTCCGGAGGAGGTCCAGCCGCGCCATCGCCTCGTCGAGCGACGGCAGGTGGCCCTCGGGCACCCACCACAGCACCAGGTACGGCTCGGCCATCCGCTGGAACCACTGCCGGCGCCGCCGCATCACCTCCATGTGGGCGCTGCGGTAGACGAAGTTCCACAACGTCTCGCGGGACTCCCAGACCGAGAGGTTCACGACCAGCATCGGCCCGTAGTCGTGCCGGATCAGGTCCGTGGGGTCGTCCCCCTCCTTCAAAGCCGCGCGCCCGCAGCGTCTCCA
>JADGHC010000490.1 GCA_019689655.1 Microbispora sp. | reverse complement strand
CGGCATATCGGCTGCACGGGGACGGCGCGGCACGCAACGGTGCCGCGCCGTCCGCGCGTATGTCCGAACACCCGGATCCCGCAGGCCGGTCCATGACCGGACCAGGGCCCGCGCCGTACAGTGACGATCGTGGCCGAGAAGACACGGGAGCTGATCGTCGAGACGGCCCTGCGGCTGTTCAAAGAGCGGGGGTACGAGGCGACCACGATGCGTGCCATCGCCGCCGAGGCGGGCGTGTCGGTGGGCAACGCCTACTACTACTTCAGGTCCAAGGAACAGCTGATCCAGGCGTACTACGACCGGGCGCAGGCGGCGCACGAGGCGGCGTGCCGCGAGGTGTTCGCCGCCGAGCGGTCGTTCGCCGGGCGGCTCGGGGGAGTGCTGCGGGCCTGGGTGCGGATCTCCGAGCCGTACCACGAGTTCGCCGTGAAGTTCTTCAAGTACGCCGCGGAGCCCAGCAACCCGTTGAGCCCGTTCAGCGCCGAGTCGGCGCCCGCCCGCGAGTCGGCCATCGCGCTCTATCGGGAGGTGGTCGAGGGGTCGGCCGGGCGCATGGACGACGAACTGCGCGAGGAGCTTCCCGAACTGCTGTGGCTGTTGTGGATGGGCGTCGTGTTGTTCTGGGTCCACGACAGCTCGCCCGGCTGCGCCCGTACGTACCGGCTGATCGACCGGGTGGTCCCGCTCGTCGACCGGCTGGTCGGGCTGTCGCATCTGCCCGGCATCAAGGGTGTGGCCAGGGAGGTCATCGAGGTGGTCCACGAACTCCGGGCGTGACCGCGACGACATACCGTCCGGTTGGTATGGTCGGGTCAAGACCTTGAAAGGGGTGGCCGTGGACCGCTGGGGCATGACGATTCCGTTCTTCGGGCAGACGCCGGTCGAGTCGAGGGAGCTCATCGCCGAGCTGCCCGCCCTGGGCTACACCGACGCGTGGTCGGCCGAGGTGGGCGGAACGGACGGATTCGTCCCGCTCGCCCTGGCGGCGGGATGGGCGCCGTCGCTGCGCCTGGGCACCGCGATCGTCCCCGTCTACACCCGCGGCCCGGCCCTGCTGGCCATGTCGGCCGCCACGCTCGCGGACGTCGCCCCCGGCCGGTTCGTGCTGGGCATCGGCGCCTCGTCCCCGGTCATCGTGGGGAACTGGAACGCCGGGGAGTTCGCCAAGCCGTACGCGCGGGTCCGCGACACCCTGCGCTTCCTGCGGGCGGCGCTGGCCGGGGAGAAGGTCACCGAGAGCTACGAGACCTTCGCCGTGCGGGGCTTCCGGCTGGAGCGGGCCCCCGCGACACCGCCGAAGATCATGCTGGCCGCGCTGCGGCCCGGGATGCTCCGCCTGGCCGCCCGGGAGGCCGACGGGGCGATCACCAACTGGCTGTCGCCCGGGGACGTACGGAAGGTCAGGGCCGAGCTGGGGCCGCAGACCGAGCTGATCGCCCGGCTGTTCGTCGTGGTGACCGAGGACGCGGCGAAGGCGCGTGAGATCGGCCGCCGGCTGCTGGCCGCCTACCTCACCGTGCCGGTGTACGCGGCGTTCCACGAGTGGCTGGGCCGGGGAGAGCTGCTGCGGCCCATGCGGGAGGCGTGGGCGGCCGGGGACCGGAAGGCGGCGCTGAAGGCGATCCCCGACGAGGTGGTGGACGACCTCGTCGTGCACGGCGACCCGGCGGCCTGCCGGGCCCGGGTGCGGGAGTACGTGGCCGCCGGGCTGGACACGCCCGTGCTTGCCCCGCTGGCGGGCGGCGATCTGCCGCTCGCCGAGACCGTACGGGCGCTCGCGCCGGGTGCCTGACGGAACCGGCCGGGCGCCGCCGGACGTTGACCGAAGCGGCACAGGCGTCTTCCTGGGAGGTGTCCTCATGGTGAAGGCAAGACGTGGGGCGGCTGCCTGGCGCGCCTACCGGGAGGTCGCCACGCCCGGCTCGCCGGGGCTCGGGGCCCGGCTGCGGGCCGTGCCCCGGATGCTGCGTGCCGCGGCCAGGGGCGACTATCCCGGCCTGACCAGGAGCAAGCTCGCCATGTTCGGCATGGCCGTGGCCTACCTCGTGTCGCCGATCGACGTGATCCCCGACTTCCTCCTCGGCGTGGGCGTGGTCGACGACTTCGGCGTGTTCTTGTGGCTCGCGGCCACGCTGCTCGGGGAGAGCGGCCAGTTCGTCGAGTGGGAGCGGAGCCCGCGGGCGACCGTGGAGTGATCAATCGGCGGGGTGATGCACGAATGCCGCCACGTCCCCACGTGCCTGCCCGGCGAGCGGCCGGATCGTCGAGCAGGGGGACGCAGCCCAGGTGCTCGGCGTCCCCCTGCCGCCTTAGATCTGCTCCCGCCGCAGCCAGGCCCGGGAGGGCAGGGGATGGCCGAACAGGCGGGCGGCGTTGCCGTACGAGACCCTGGCGATGTCGGCGGGGGGCAGGCTGCCGAGGTTGCGGGCCACCGTGCGCTGGGTGTCGGGCCAGGTGGACTCCGCGCGCGGGTAGCCGCTCTCCAGCAGCACCCGTTCCATGCCGACGGCGAGCCGCACCGAGCTCAGCGCGCTGTCGTCGAGTGTGCCGAAGAAGAAGTTGCGCCGCAGCACCTCGCTGGGCTTCAGGCCGCCTTCCCAGCTCGGCTCGCCGGCGACCGGGTGGTCGAGCGCGTAGTCGGCCCGCTCGGCCAGCATCGGCAGCCATCCGACGCCGCCCTCCACGATGAGGATGCGCAGCTTGGGGAAGCGCAGCGCGACCCCCGACCACAGCCAGTCGGCGCAGGCGAACATAGCGCTCGCCGGGATCAGCGTGGTGATCGCCTCGACCGGGGTGTCCGGCGAGGGCACCGGCGCCCAGGAGGACGCGCCGGTGTGCAGGCACACGACCGTGCCCGTCTCCTCGCAGGCGGCGAAGAACGGGTCCCAGTGGCGGGTGTGGATGGACGGCAGCCGCAACCGGGTGGGGAACTCGGGGAACACGACGGCCTTGAAGCCGCGTGCGGCGTTGGCCCGGATCTCCTTCGCCGCGATCTCCGGGTCGGGGAGCCAGGGAAGCTGGAGCGCGATCATGCGCTCGGGGTAGGTGCCGGCCCACACCTCGACGTGCCAGTCGTTCCAGGCGCGGACGAGCGCGAGCCCGAGGTCCTTGTCGCGGGTGCGGCCGAACGCCACTCCCGCCTGGCTCGCCAGCATGCCGGGGAAGCACAGGGCCGCCCAGATCCCGGCCCGGTCCATGTCGCTGATCCGGGCCTCGATGTCGTAGCAGCCCGGCCGCATGTGCTCGAAGCGTACGGGGTCGAGCGTCCACTGTTCCTTGGGCAGGCCCGCCCCCACGTCCAGCCCGGCGCAGGGATAGGTCGCGCCGCCGTACCGCCACACCTGGTGGCCCGATTCGGTCTCCACGACCTTGGGCGCGAGGTCCTCGTACTTCTTCGGGAGGCGGCCCTCGAAGAGGTTGGCCGGCTCGATCAGGTGATCATCGACCGAGATGATCACGTAGTCCCGCCGCCTCGGCTCAGGGTCGGGATGCAGCGGCGTAGTCACGATAGTAAACGGTAGGGCCAAGGGATAACACGGTACAAGCTGCGAGGTCTCCGGTTGGTATCCGTTCGCTCACTTTGCGGCACGTGCGGTGACGCCCTGTGATCTTTCCCCGGTCCGGAGGTCGCGGGCCTCGCGGCGCGCCAGCAGCACCCAGCCGCCCACCGCGATCCCGATGAACAGCCACCACTGCACGGCGTACGCCAGGTTCAGCCCGCCGCCTCCGCCCACGTCGGGCGGGGGCAGCGGCTCGGGCGCGTCGCCGGCCTGCGGCTGCTGGGCGGTGAGCTCCACGAACCCCCCGTAGACCGCGTACGGCAGGCCCTTGGCGATGGCGGGCGTGTCGATCAGCAGGATCTGGCCGGCGGGCAGCCCGGGCCGGTTCCTGATGCCCGTGTTGTCCTCGGTCTCGGCCGGGCGGAGCCGTCCGGTGACGGTCACCTCCCCGGCGGGCGGCGCGGGCACCTGCGGCGGGGTGTCCGCGGTGGCCCCGGCCGGGACCCAGCCCCGGTTCACCAGCACGGCGCCCTGGGGCGTGACGAGCGGGGTGATCACGTAGAACCCGACGCGGCTGTTGAGCGTGCGCCGCCGTACGGCCAGTTCGTGGGCGGGGTCGTACCGTCCGGTGACGGTCACGAGGCGATACATGTCCCGCTCCGGCACGGACCCGCCGGGCCGGTCGAGCCGGTCGAGCGGCACGGGCGAGGCCGCGAGGTTGGCGGTGATCCTGGCGCTTTGCGCCGACCGTTCCTCGAACCGCCCCCACTGCCACCTCCCCAGGAAGAGGAAGGCGGGGATCAGCGCGAGCACGAGCAGGTGCAGCCCGATCCAGCGGCGCGTGAGGAGGAAACGGTACACGTCACCAGCCTAGGCAGGGGCGCGGGTGCTCCTGATTTCAGGCCGGTGTGCCGATGCGGGCGCCCGGGCCGGGGCGGGGCGTCACCTCGCGCGGGCCGCCGACCTCGTGGCCCTCCTCGCACACCAGGCGCAGCGCGACGGGCGCGCCGCAGTCGCGATGGGTCACCACGACCGGCGGCCCTTCGGGGTCGGCCAGATAGCGGTCGCCCCAGTGCATGAGCGCCATCAAGATCGGGTAGAGGTCGAGGCCCTTCTGGGTGAGCCGGTACTCGTCGCGCTGGCGCTGGCCCGGCTCCTGGTAGGGCACCTTGCGCAACAGGCCCTCGGCGACGAGCCGGGACAGCCGCGCGCTCAGCACCTGGCGGGGCGCGCCGGTGAGCGCCTGGAAGTCGGCGAACCGCCGGACGCCGTTGAACGCCTCCCGGA
>JADGHC010000489.1 GCA_019689655.1 Microbispora sp. | reverse complement strand
GCCCGTCATCCCCCGGGCCCCCGTGGCGGGGGGGCCCCCCGCGCCGCGGGCGCCCGGCGCCTTCCGCCGGTGTCCCGGCCGGGACTGCCCGGACCCCGCGATGAGCCGTTTTCACGGCGTGAGGCCGGTGGCCACGCCATCCCACCGGTTCGCCGGAACGGGCCGGGGCGGCCCGGCGTGACAGGCGCCCGAGGCGCGGAAGGGCTCGACCAGCTGCGGCAGATAGGCGGTGGGGTAATCCGGTTTGGCGGCCATGCCGAGCAACTCGGAGGTGAAACGGCGGGCGGGGTCATAGGAGAAAGTGCCGAGCAGGTGATCCCAGACAAGGGTGAACAGGCCGAAGTTGACATCCCCGACACCCGGCCACTTGAGGTGGTGGAAGCGATGCCCCTCGTTCACCGCCAGCACATACCTGGCCACTCCGACGCGGTAGTCGACGTTGGAATGCTGCAGCAGCAACTGGACCGCCACGGCGAGCGCCAACGCCGAGGCCACCTGAACCGGCAGGCCGATCAGCAGCAACGGCGCGACCCCGGCGGTCGTCTCCACCATCTGATGCAAGGGGTGCTTCATCAGCCCGTTGAGGCCGTAGAACCGTTCCACCGAATGGTGCACGGCGTGGAAGCGCCACAGCACGCCGACCTTGTGACTGGCGTAGTGGACCAAGGTGATTCCCAGATCGGCGGCCAGCACGGCGACCGTCACCTGCACGGCGAAGGGCCAGGAACGCGGCCACAGCTCGACGACGGTGACGTGCGCGGCCAGCAGCGGGAGGGCGGCCACGCTCACCAACACCAGGATCTCGTTGACGAAGGCGTGGACGGCGTCGCGCCGCCCGTCCCCGCGCATCGGGACATTCCAGGCGTCCTCGTACGGCAGCAGGCGTTCGGCGGCGAACGAGCAGCCGACGGCCAGGAGCAGCAGGCCGGCCAGCCAGAGCTTGCCGGCATCGGCGGCGGCCAGGGCGACGCCGGCGCCGTCGACGCCGATGAGCATGAACGGCACATAGCCGTAGCGGATCACGGCCTTCACGGCCCGGTTCACGGAGCTGTTCATGCCGTCCAGGCTGGGGGAGAGGCGGCCCCGCGGGCTTGGACAGATCCGCTGACCCCGCTCAGCGCGCGGCCGGGGACAGCGCGGCCAGCAGGCGGGAGGGAGCCAGCCCGAACATCTCCCGCGTGACCCGGGTCAGATGGGAGCTGTCGGCGAAACCGGCCCCGTGCGCGGCCTGAGTCAGGCTCGCCCCGCCCGCCGCCAGTTCCACGGCGCGGCGCAGCCGGGCCCACCGCAGGTACGGAGGGAACGGCAGGCCGAGCTCGGCGGCGAACAAGTGGCCCAGACGGCTGGCCGAGATCCCGGCCGCGGCGGCCAAATCGGTGAGCCGGACCGGGCCGTGCAGCAGCTCCGGCAGCACCCGCAGGGCATGACGCAGCGCCGGATGCCGGGGCCCGGCGGGTGCGCCCCAGCCACGGACCAGCGCGGCCGGGTCGGGTGCCCCGCAGGAATCCGCGGGCGGAAGCAGCGCGCGGGCGGCGGCCGCCCACCGATCGAGGCGGTCGTGCCCTGGGCCGCGCAGCCAGGCGGTCAGGCGGAGGCCGGCGTCGCCCGCCGGATCAAGATAGATCATGGTGGCGCGGGCGTCCGGCCCGGCGTGCAGGGCGTGCCGGACACGGGCGGGAATGATCGCGGCCCGCACCGGTCCGCGGCCCTGCCGGGGGTCGCTCAGCTCCACAACCCCCTCCGTGACGATCAGGACCTGCACGGCGGCGTGGGCGTGCGGCTCAGCGGTGCCCGCCACGCCGGTGTAGGCCAGCCAGCCGGGCCGCAGCAGCGTCCTGCCGCGCCACTCGCCGCCCGCGAGCCCCGGATCGGGCTCCTCGCCGCCCGCCGTCGCGGCGCTTCGGCGGCCCGGCCCGGTGCGGCCGTACGCTGCGGACGATCGGGGCATCACCCCATCATGCCCCTTTCGGGACTCGTACGAAAATTGACCTCGATTTCCCTTGACCGCCCGGCGTACTGTGCGACCACCTGAGGCGAAGGTTGCCGCCGCCGGCCGAATACGCCGACGACACTCACCCCGGGCGCGTGTCCGATACGTTCAAGACGGCGGACCCGCCCGCCTCCTAAGGTGGCCGTCATGACACCTGCATTCGATCTCATCGGCCTGGTCGTGACCGACATGGCCGCCTCTCTCGCCTTCTACCGGCGGCTCGGGCTGGACATCCCCGCCTCGGCCGACAACGAGCCCCACGTCGAAGTGACCCTCCCCGGCGGGCTGCGCCTGGCCTGGGACACCGTCGAGACCATCCGGTCGTTCGACCCGTCCTGGTCACCCGCGAGCGGCGGGCCGCGCATGAGCCTCGCGTTCCGCTGCGACACCCCCGAGGAGGTCGACCGCCTGTACGAGGACCTCGTCGCCGCCGGCTACGAGGGACATCTCAAGCCGTGGGACGCGTTCTGGGGGCAGCGCTACGCGGTGGTGCACGACCCGGACGGCAACGGCGTGGACCTGTTCGCCGCCCTGCCCACCGGCTGACGGGTCAGCGGGTCAGCGCGCCGAGCGTCACCCCGGTCAGCGACTTGACCTCACGAGACAGGTGGGCCTGGTCGGCGTACCCGGCCACGGCGGCCACCTCGGCGAATGGCATGCCCGTGCGGGCCAGGTCCACCGCCCGGTTCATCCGCAGGATGCGGCCGAGCATCCGCGGGCCGTACCCGAACGCGTCCAGGCACCGCCGGTGCAGCCGCCGCTCGCCGACCCCCGCGCCCTCGGCGATCCGCGCGACCGGCACACCCGCACGCACGCCGTCCACGACGGCGCGGATGAGCGCGGCGTCGCCGGGTCGCGGCGCGGCCCGCAGGCGGCGCGCGGCCGCCGCCTCCAGCACCGCACCCACGGACCTTCCCAGCTCGGCGGCCTCATCCGCCCGCTCGGCCAGTTGCCGCACCTGTGTGCCCGGCCACAGATCGGCCAGCGGCACCCGCCGGTCGCGCAATTCGTACGCCGGAACCCCGAAGACCACCGGGCCGGTGCCCGGGCCGAAACGCAGCCCCACGTAGCGGGCGCCGGGCCGGTCGGTCACCACGTGCGCGGCGGTGTCCGGCCCCGCCACCAGCAGCGTGCCGTCCGCCCATATCACGTCCATGCATCCGTCCGGCAGCACCCGCCGCTCGGCGGCCGCGGCGGCGGGGGAGGTGCTCCACCACAGCACCGCGTCCGGCACCCCCGACACCCTCTCCCCGTACACGCGGGCATCATCCCACGCCACGCGGCGGCCCCGCCTCCGGCATCGCCCCCCGAGGGCCCCGGCCTGCCGGCCGTACGGCGTGGGCCCCGCACCGGGTGACCACCGGCGGCGTGGACGCGTCATGAACCGGGCCGCAGCCTGGTGCGGTGCCTGCGGACCGCATCACGATTCGCGCAGCGCGGAGAGCAGTAGCGTTGCTTGCCGCCGCGGGAGATGTCGGCGTACACGGCGTCGCACTCGGCCAGCGCGCACCTGCCGAGGCGGTGCATCCCGCGGCCGGCCAGATGCAGCGCCGTCCCGACGAAGATGACCGTGTTGAGCATCTCGGTGAACGACGCCTTGTCGTCGCGGTAGTGCAGATGCCAGCCGCCGGCATGATCGGTCAGCCGAGGATAGGCGGCCGCCGCGGCCAGCTGCCGGTTGACCAGGTTGGCGCGCGCCCGCTCGTCGACGGTGTCCACGATCTGCTCCCAGTCGCGCAGCATCGCGAGCGTCCGGTCGAGAGCCTCCGCCTCGATCGGCTGATCGACGACCAGCCCGGCGTCGGTGCACCTGCGAGCCAGCTCCTCGACGGTGGCGGGCTTCCTGTTGGCCAGGTCGACGGCGAGCGCCACCGCGTCCGCACCGTAAGGGTTTAAATGCACAATGGCATTACAACATACTCGGGACATGGCCGGACAGCACGCACACCACTGGACCGAAATCTCTCGCCATCGCACCTCCCAGGGCTGGGTCGTCTACCAACGCTGCGCCTGCCTTATGTGGCAGGTCGTCATCGAGTCCGGGCCCGGGCGGCAGATATGGCTGGGCGGCAGGCCGTCGGGCCGCGCCGGTGAACACACGCACAGCCAACGCGGAATAGAGCCGTTCGTGACGGTGGAGCGCCCGTAAAGGTCCTTTGCCGACCTGACCTGGCGGGCCGGCTGGTCCACGGGCCGGGCCACCACGGCGTGCGCGGCTGTCTGCGCCCCGGCCGCGTCACCATGCCGAACTGTGCGCTCATCCGGTACGGGGATGAGCACTCCCGGTGCGGGGCGTTCCCGGTGTCCCTCCCGCGGCGGCACGCGCCGCCCGGTAGTTCCGGAGCCGGGGGAGGCCGCGGCACCGCGCAGTGACACGCGGGACCCGTGGCGTCCGGTGTCGCCGTTCCCGGACGCCCCCGCCCCATCACGTACCTGCGCCGACCCGGGCCGCCTTAGGCAGATCTGGGCCGCACGGATGAAGTCCCGCAGGCCACACACCGACCGGCGCGTCCGCGTCGACCGCGGCCCGGACACCCGGGCATGATCGATTCGTACGCGGAGAGGGAGCAATGGGCATTCGCCTGGGTGGCGTGGTCATCGACGCCAACGACCTCGACGGGCTCGCCGCGTTCTGGAGCCGCCTGCTGGAGCGGGACATCACCCGCCGCGAGGACGACTGGATCAGTCTCGGCCCCGATCTGGCGCTGCAACGCGTCCCCGAACCCACGACCGCGAAGAACCGCGTCCACCTGGATCTGGTCACCGACGACTTCGCCGGCGCGGTCGCCCGCGGCGTC